>JAFAUR010000447.1 GCA_019243205.1 Acidobacteriaceae bacterium
CGAGTTTTCATACGCGCTATATGTATCACGAATGTCACCACCCCGATTGAGGTAATCTGATCTGTAATTTACGCCCAAAAATTATGGAAGAAGAGCGTAGGGAAAGAATTCGCTATTACCTCTTTGCCGCGTTTGTTGGCGTGCTACTGCTGCTGAACTGGCTCGGCATCTTCAAAACACTTTTTGGCATCGACACGGCGCTCTTCATTACCCTGCTTGCCGGCTACAAAACGTTCTACAACTCGATCTCGGCGCTGTTGGAGAAGAGAATCTCCGCCGATATTGCGCTGTGTGTTGCAGTGATTGCCGCACTTGCTGTCGGACAGTACCTGGCGGCGGCAGAGGCGATGTTTATCGTCCTTGTCGGGGAAGGGCTGGAATCGTACGCAGCAGGGCGGACCGCCCTTGCGATCCAACGGTTTGTCGAGCAGTTGCCACGGCGTGCACGGCTGCTGCGTGACGGAAAAGAGAAGGAGGTCGATGCTGAGTCACTGGTTCCAGGCGATGTGATTGTCGTGCGCGCAGGGGAGCGGATTCCAGGTGATGGCGTTGTTCGGCAGGGCTTCTCCGCTGTTGATGAAAGCTCGATAACTGGAGAGCCGCTACCGCGCGATAAGCAATCGGGTGACGAGGTATTTTCGGGCACTCTTAACGGCGATGGACTGCTGCACGTGTCCGTGACACGAGCCGGCAATGATACGACGCTTGCACGGGTGATCCGGCTGGTGGAAGAAGCGCAACTCAGGCGTGCTCCCGTGGAACGTTTGGCGGACCGCGTCGCGAAATACTTTCTTCCGGCGTTACTGTTATCCGGAGCATTGACGTTTTACTTCACCCGAGACTGGCTTCGTACCGTATCGGTGCTGATTGTGGCTTGTCCCTGCGCGCTGATTTTGGCAACGCCGACGGCGATGGTTGCGGCGATTGGCGGCTTGGCACGACGCGGCATTCTAGTGCGCGGAGCTGCTGCCTTGCAGCGCGCCGCCAAGGTGGACACAGTTGCATTCGACAAAACGGGCACGGTTACGCTCGGGCAGTTCGAGATTGTCAAGGTTATTCCGTCGAATCGCAGTGAGGACGAAGTTCTTTGCTTGGCCGCTGCCGCCGAGAGTGCTTCCGAACACACGCTCGCGCGAGTGATTATCGCGGAAGCAGTTCGAAGGAATTTAGATCTGCCCGTAGCTACCAACCCGCGCGTTTTGCCGGGGCGCGGTGCGGAATGCTGTGTGGAAGCTCGTGTCGTTCGCGCGGGCAATGCGGAGTTCGTTGGCGCCCAAAATAGCGCTCCGATTCTTGAAGAAGCCGACCGCATAGGTGCGACAGCCGTGCTGGTTTCGGACGGAGACGCACTCGCCGGTGGAATACTCTTGCGTGACCGTTTGCGCGATGGCGTCCGCGAAGCGACGGCCGGGCTTGCACAGCTCGAGATCGCGAATCAAATCATGCTGACGGGTGACCGGCGGAGCGCCGCCGAGGTGATCGCGCGCGAGGCCGGCATTCCGAGTGTCGAGGCGGACCTGCTGCCCGATGAAAAAGCCGGGCGCATCCGGCAACTCGAAGCCCAGCAACGCAGAGTCGCGATGATCGGTGACGGCATCAATGATGCGCCTGCGCTTGCGAGCGCTACAGTAGGCATCGCGGTACGGGGCGCGGCCGACATTGCCGCCGAAGCCGCGGATGTGGTTTACATGCCGCACTCGCTCGAGGAGCTTCCGAAGTTCTTCGAATTCAGCCGAAAAGCTTTGAATACGGCATGGCAGAACATCATTGTGTTCGCCGGTTTAGTGAATCTCGCCGCGGTCATTACAGCGGCGAGCGGAGTCATCGGACCAATTGGCGCGGCGTTAACGCATCAGCTGTCATCGTTTCTGGTGATGTTGAATTCACTGCGGCTGTTGCGAGTGCCAGGTCCGCGGCGGCGCATTCCTTCGCTTATCGCACAGACGCCGATTCCACAGGCTTGGGATCATCTGCGTCGCGTGATTGCCGGCATCAATCTGCAGGATTTCGCGAGGCGCATTTACCGCGACCGCGATCAATTCATCCGGCCGGCGATCGCCATATCCGCGGCGCTCATTCTACTCAGCGGGATTTATGTGATCCACCCCGACGAAATGGGTATCGTCTTGCGGTTCGGACGCAAACTGCAGCCTTATAACGAACCGGGATTGCATTACAAGTGGCCGTGGCCGGTGGACCGACTCATTCGGATCAAGGCCCACCAGGTGCGCACGATCGAGATCGGATTCCGCTCCAATATCTCGAAGCCTGCGAGCGAACCAGCGGCATACGAGTGGAATGCGCAGCACCGGTCCGGCAGATATCAGCGTATACCCGAAGAAGCGCTGATGCTGACCGGGGATCAGAACATGATCGAGCTGAATGCGACCGTGCATTACGATCTGTCGCGTGCAGACGAGTTTCTGTTCCGCCAGATCGATGGCGAGAAGACCGTACGTGCGGCGGCCCAATCCACCATTGAGTTAATCGCTACGACAACGCCGTTGGATGACATGCTCACGACCCGGAGGCATGCAGTAGAAACGAGGGTGGCGAACGAGTTGCAGCGCCGGCTGGATAAGTACGACAGCGGTATTCGGGTGCTGAGCTTTCGATTGCAGGATGTGCATCCATCCCTCGAGGTGGTCGACGCGTTTCGGGAAGTCTCAAGGGCATACGAAGAGAAGAATCGCTTCATCAATGAAGCGGAAGCCTATCGCAACGAGCAGATCGCTCTTGCGCGAGGAAATGCGAAAGCACGTATCGAACAGGCGGAAGGGTATAGCACAGGGCGCAAGAACCGTGCTGCCGGCGACGCCGATCGCTTCGTCGAGCGGGAAGCGGCATTTCGGTCAGCGCCGGGACCGACAGAGCTGCGGCTGTATCTCGAGACCATCGAACAGGTATTGCCGGGCAAGCAGAAATTGATTTTGGACCATACGAAATCGCCGCGGCGGTTGTTCCTGATGGAAGATGGTGTGGAACTCTCAGGGCCGGCAGCAAGTCCTGTATTCATTTCCCCGGAACAAACGAAGTCACGAGAGGAACGTTAGAATTCATGCAGCATCACCGCAAACGTATTTTGATCGCATTCGTCGGCGGCGCCGCGCTGTACCTGTTTCTTTCTATGTATTCGGTGAAGGAAACTGAGTTCGCGCTGATCACGCAATTCGGACGGCCGGTTGCGACGATCACGCAGCCGGGCTTGCATTTCAAGTGGCCGTTTCAGACTGCGACGTACTTCGACAGGCGATTACGAATTTACAATCCGCGGCCGTCGGAGTTTCTCACGCGCGATAAGAAGAACATCGTCATCGACACTTACGTTGCTTGGGAGATCGAGGATCCGAATCAGTTCATTCAAACGGTCAGTGATCCGGTCTCGGCGGAGATGCGGCTGCATGACATTGTCTGGTCAGGTTTGTCTGCCGCGCTCGGTAGGCATGATTTAGACTCACTTGTTTCGCCAACTGCCGGAAATGTACCAACGGGAGACTTGCTGGACCGGCTTACGGAGTTGACCGATCGGGCAGCTTTGCACCAGTACGGGATTCGCGTGGTGGATGTCCGCATTCAGCGCATTAATCTGCCCGAACAGAATAAGCAAAGCGTGTATGCACGGATGCGGGCGGAGCGCGAGCGCATCGCACGCCAATATCGCGCCGAGGGCGAAGAGCAGGCGCTTAGTATTCGCGCGGATGCGGACCGGCAAAGGGAAGAGATTCTTTCAGTTGCTTACCGGGAGGCGGAAAAGATACGAGGCGAGGGAGATGCGGCGTCTACGCGGATTTACGGGCAGGCGTATTCGAAGAATCCGCGGCTTTATAAGTTGCTGCGTACGCTCGAATCGTATAAGAAGGTGCTGGACGACAAGACCACGGCAATCCTGAGCTCGGATTCGGAGTTGCTGCAAATACTCACAAAAGGAGAGAAGGCGGCGCGGTGAGTTCGACATTCATCGAAACGTCGGCTTTTGAGCGCGAGCCCGAGCCTTCACTGCCCAGAGTGCGTGAGCGCGGGAGCAGGCGGAACCGGGCACTGCTCGGTATTGCGCTGCTATGGATTGCTTCAGGCATCTACGTCGTTCGCCCCGATCAGCAGGCGGTGGTCACGCGATTCGGCGCCACGGTCAGTCCGCGAGTTTATCCAGGCATTCACTATGCGCTTCCGGCGCCGATCGAGCGCGTGTACAAGGTGAGAGTCAATCAACTGCAACGGCTCATAATCGGCGGCGATATTGCCGACAGCGTTCTGGGCCGGGCGCAGCCGCTCGCGTCACAGTTCCTCACTGGCGATCAGAACATCATCAATATGAGAGTTGCTGTGCAGTATTTCGTTGCTGTGCCTACGCAGTATCTCTTCCGGTCGGTGGATGTAGCGAAGTCGGTGGGATCAGTGGTACAGGCGCAGCTAGCGCGACGGGTCGCACGCCGGAGCGTGGACGCCGTCCTAACAACTGAGAAGGTTGCCATTCAAGAGGAAGTGCTTCGAAGCGCGCAGGCACTGCTGGACTCATATCGGGCGGGAGTACGGCTGGCGAATGTCAGTATCGAGAGCATGACTCCGCCAGCGGAAGTCGCCGATGCCTTCCGAGACGTGGCGAGCGCGCATGCCGATACAGCTCGGATCGTCGACGAAGCGCATGGCTATGCTAACGATGTCGTTCCTAAAGCGAGGGGCGAAGCGCATCAGACTCTCGAAGCCGCACGGGCCTATCGCGAGTCGAAGGTGAACGAAGCGACCGGCGATGCGGCGCGTTTTACTGCCATTGCTACGGAATACGAGAAAGCCCCGGAGGTGACCGCGGGGCGGCTGTACACCGAAGCGCTGGAGCAGATTCTGCCGAAGATTCGCAAGCTGATCATCGATGCAAATGGGAACGTAGATCTCTCAATTATCCGGAAAGGCGAGGGGGCGCCGAAGCAATGACGAAGCAACGGCTCGCAAAATCGATCACGATTACCGTGATGGCGGCGGGTGTTGTCTTTTCAGTTGCGCGAAGATCGGGAGTGCGCCCGGAAATGCAGGCTAAACGCACGCCTCAGGACACAATTTACGCCATGCTCGAGGCGGCGCGCGCAGGAGATTCACGGGCTTACCTGGCCCAGTTTACGGGACAGATTCTAGCGAGCTTGCAGCAGGTCGAAGCCGAGAAGGGCGCTGCAGCGTTCCGCGACTATTTGCGAAGTTCGATTGCGGATATCAAGGGCGTTGCAGTAAGCGAGGCGGTGCCTGCATCTGATGCCGACGCTCGGATACGAGTGGAATACGTATTCCAGGATCGCAACGAGGCTCAACTCGCATACCTGGAGAACGTATCTGGTAAGTGGAAGATTGCGCGGATGGACGGAACCGAACGGCGGAACACGCCAGTGCCGTATGGAACGCCGGTGGAGTGAAGCGGGTTCATTGTCACGGTCGCGAGTGCCGATCCGCGACGAATTCCGTTTGAGCGCCGTTCTGTATGCGCTGGCCTGCGTCGATGGCCGTACTGCGCGTCTATAGGCGGCCGAACTTCGCAACGGCTTCACGAATCGACTTGTACTTCTCGATGAACGGCAGCATGCTGTGCTCACTATCATGTAACTGCTGAGCTCTTTTCAACACCTCTTGCGCGTGTTCGCGCGGAACAACGGCCACTCCGTCCATGTCCGCGACAATGATGTCCGCAGCGCGCACGCTAACGCAGGAGCACCGCCACTTGCGCGAATGAAGTTAGCCCACCTCATCCGTTGGGTGACGGTCGTTCTCGGCAAATTCAAAGTCAGACAGGAGGAGAGACCGCCCTCGGTCGATCGTTTGGGCGGCGGGTGCATCGCCGAGGACTCGACTTCCCGAATGTTGATTAGCGACGGCGATCGCCAGCCGTCCCCCCGTCGGCTCCTTGCACCGGACGGTGCTTAGGCTTTTGCCTATGCACAGGATACAGGGATGAGTGCGACAAGTATTTCCAATGCAAAGATCCTGGTTGTCTTCAGAACGCTCCGTTTCTGCCTTTGGCGCTGCTCTTGGAGTCCACTACTCGGATTCGGTGGTCCGTGAATGTCAAATATGGGCTTACCGAGCCTTGCGGCATGTGGCAAGTCACGCAAATTCCCCCCTGCTTTCTGCGGCACAGTTTCACCGACTGTGTATCGGCTGCGTGACATCGCACGCATGTTCTGGTATAGCTTAAATCCGTCCTTGGCTTCAGGTCCTCATGCGGATTGTGGCAGTTCAGGCAGGAAAGTGTTTTGCCTTCGCGGAAGCAGCGGCTCGCGAGTAACCCGACGGGCGCGAATCTGATGGTGACCGGGTTTTCTAATTCCGGAGCATCTCCCGTATCCGGACCAGGCAGCCTGTGACACTGGCCGCAGAATTGAATCTGAGCCAGAGCCGGCAAGCGGCCGGGGTTGGCGATTTCGCGGCGAATGATCGCGAGCTGCGCTCCATCTCTCACCGCCTGAATATGAGAGCTACCCGGACCGTGACATCGCTCGCACTGAACTCCGGGAAGTAATCCGGTGAGATCGGGACCTGACGGAGTCTGCTGCGCGCCTGTTCCGTGACAGCTGAAGCAGCGCGTGATTGTTTTCGAATCTTGTAAGACGCCCAACTCCGCAATGGGTGTAATTACTCTGGGAGGATGACCGAAGGTGGGCGCGAGGTCCTGTATCCGTGAGTAATAAGAAAAGCGATGCTCGATGAACTGATTGCCCAGCTGGCCCACTGCAGTGCTGCCTTGCACTCCGGCTCCAAATGCCCACTCGAGCAACACATCCGGCGCGTCCTTCTCATGCACGACGATCCCGTCGGGTGAAGACTCATATCCCAGGCGGCCATCGGGCGAGCGTCCCTGTTGCAGGAGCCTACGCCCAAGCACAGTGCCTTGAATTCTTTGTAGCGCGTGCGAATGGTGGGAGGTGGATTGCCGGTCATACTCATTGACATGGCAGGGTGAACACGCGGTGCTGCCAACGTATTCGACTGCACACAGGGGAGCTGCGAACAGCATTGTCAACTTTGCGATCCACCTGACGCCGTACAAAATCAATGCAGTTCTCGCGTTACATCCGTACCCGTGTCTTTCGCCGCGTGAATTTCCCGGACTTTCCTATACTCGGCTTGCGCTTCCTGGTTTCTCCCCAGGTGCGAGTAAACGGATGCGAGATGGTAGTGCGCGGTACTGTCGTCCGGCTGCAGCTTTGCCGCCTGCTGCAACTGAGAAAGAGCCTCGGGATATCTGTTCGCGGCGGCGAGAACGACCCCAAGCCGCAGGTGGGCCTGTGCGTTCGACGGATCGCATTCGAGAGCGCGACGGTAGGATCTCTCGGCTACGGAAAGCTGTCGCTCGCCTCTCGCAATCTCGCCAAGGTAGAAATTTGCGAGCGAGTGACATCCGGTGGAAGCTTCTTTATTCAACCAATTCTTGGCCTGTTCGGTATCCTGCTGTCGCCAGTAGAGATAACCGATGGCAAATTTGGCGCTAGGGATGGCTGGATCCTTTTCGAGTGCAAGTTTATATTCAGCGATGGCATCTTCGGGCCGTTGCTGCTGCTCGTATGCATTCCCGAGCAGGTAATGGGTCCAGGCCGAATCCGGATATTGCGTGATGAGCCGATGAAAAGCGGCCTTCGCTTCATCCAAACGACCTGTGCGCCGGCTGCTCTCCTCGATGATGTACAGAACTTGTTGCTCATGAGGCGATTGATCGAGACCGTTCGTATATTGGAGAGCTTTCGCGTAATCGCCACGCTCGAAGGAATCGGCGCCCAGGAGGAAATGCGCCTCGCTTGCGAGTGTGGGGTCAAATGTTGCATTCTGCAACGGTTGCATTGCCTGCTCGAGACGCCCGGCTTTTAAGTATGCGAAGCCAAGGTCGAATTGAAGACGTAGATCATTGGGAAAGCGCCGTGAGCCGGCTTCGAGTTGAGAAATGGCGGCCTGGGGGTGGTTCGCCGCAACCGACGCCATCGATTGTTGATGGAGTTGTTCCGCGGTTTGAGCGGACGATCTCGAAGGATCGCCCGCTACAAGAACCGCGAGTAAGGCGATGTAGCCCCTGGAACTTGCACTAATAAAAAAGTCGGAGAGCAAGCTGGATGCTTCTTGCATCGCGTGCCGCCGTGGCTTGACCAAATGTAGGAGAGCCAAAGGTGGTTCCAAAAGTGCTGAAATTCGTGTGGTTGAAGATGTTGTAGAACTCCGCTCGGAACTGCAGCCCACTCGTGTCCCTCTTGAGGATACCCGGGAAGTTCCGGAACAGCGAGGCATCGGTGTTGATCGTTCCGGCGGACCGGACCACGTTCCGTCCCGCATTGCCGAAGTTGCCGGGCGTGGGTTGTGCGAATGCGGCAGGGTTGAACCAAATGGTCTGGGAGCCCCCGCCGGTACGCCAATCGCCAACCAAGTTCGGGCGGTACGGAGCGCTACCGATACCAACGGGGTCTCCAGATAGCGTGATGTTGAGGGGCGTACCGGTCTCGAAAACGCTGATTCCGGAAAGCTGCCAATTGCCGAACACCGCTTTCGCGACCCGTTGTTGCGAGATCGCCGGAATATTGTACACATAGCTCAACACGAGAATATGCGTACGATCGAACTGCGAATTACCACGTTCCAGGTAAGCGCGATAGGCGTCCTCGTGCGCATTCCCCGGAACGTCATTGTTCGCGTCATCGATAGCATGTGAATAAGTGTAGGAAGCCTGAAGAGTCAATCCATGCCATTGATCCGTTCTAAGGCTTGCCTGCAAGGAGTTGTAGTTGGAATTGCCTCCATTGTAGTATTCGAGGATATTCGCATACCCCAAGTACGGCCGGGCCTGATTGACGTTCAGGACGCCTGCCCGGACCAGAGCGGCTTGCTGCGGGAATGGCTGATTGAGGTTGCGATTGTCAGACAGGTGGGTGCCCTTGGTCCCGACATAGGAAACATCAGCCACGACGCTGGAGGCGAGCCGCCGCTGTATCCCGAAATTGTATTGAAAGGTCGAAGCGGTCGGGTAAGCGGGGTCGTAACCCTGCAGTGAGGGCGGTATCAGCGTATTCGTACCGCCGCCCGGATTGCTTAACGACGTGTTGAAAATAGTGGCGAGACTGCTAAACGGCGGATTCGGAGCGGCGTTATATATGTCGTTCCCCTGCACGCGCTCGTAGTAAATTCCGAAGCCTGTGCGAATCACCGTGTCATCATTGAAAGGCCGCCAGGCGATGCCGACACGAGGCTCGAATATGGCCCAGTGATTCTCAACCAGGCCCCGCGGAATCCCATTCTTGCCTGCGATGCCGATGCCGTTCAGCAAGTTGCCCGTCCCTGGAATGATGTGGCCTGCCGAATCGACCTGCGGCGCCTGGCTGGGATTGTACAGATTGAGATAGAACGAGGAGACATCGTTCTGCTCCGTGTAAGCATGCGGAAACGCATCCCAGCGTAAACCCAAATTCAGCGTCAGCTTGGGGGAAGCTTTCCAACTATCCGTGACCCAAAGAGCGCCACTGCGGCTTAGATAATTCGGCTCCGTCTGCTGCTGCAGTTGCTGGAACTGGAATGCCTTTCCCATCATGAAGTCCGCAAAGTCGTTCCCTGTGGCGGATCCATCGAATGTGAATGCGCCTTGAATCGGCCCAAACAGATCCTGCTGTTTATTGAAGTGCATCCACATACCGCCGACAATGAAGGTGTGAGTTCCCCGCGTGATGGTCAGGTTGTCCTGGATCGTCCAGCTTTCGAGTTCGTTCTTCCAGGGCCAGGAGGCCAGGTCGTAGTTCACATTTGTCTGTGTGAACAAAAGGTTCGGATTCTTGTTCGCGAAGTTCGCTCCGGGGTAAATCAGCGGTATGTTTAAATTCGCCGGACGCTGATAGTTCCCATTCAAGGTGAGGTTCAATGGCTGATCGAGATACCCCAATGATGCGGTATTCACCATGGTCGGAGAAAGCATCGACGTCAACTGGCCGTAGTACAGTTTGGGCTTGTTGACGAGAAGAGTAGTTGTCGTCGGGTAGCTGCTACTCGACCACAAATTGTTTGTGAAGTTTTGCGAGTTGCTCTCCTGAATGTAACGGAAGAACGCCTGCTCCTTATCGCTGAAACTGTGATCGATGCGAACAATTTCCTCGCGAAGATCGGTAGGGACGCTGTATGACTGCGTAAAGTTCCCGTTCGGGTTAGTCGGCAATGGCAACGTAAAGTTTGGCACGGCGAGAATCAGCGCATTCGGGTCGAGCATATTGCTGGGAATGATGTTTCCCGGTATCGGCGTGGTCGTGCCGGGATAATGCAACTGCGTTTTTGGAAGCAGCTGGCTGAAATTGCCCGTACGTTCCGCCGCGCTCATGGTGGGCACGTTGAAAATCGAGGACTGGCGCAACTTACGCCATTCTTCGTTGAAGAAGAAGTAGGTGTGTGACTTGCTACGAGGGTACAGCTTCGGAATGAACACCGGACCGCTGAGATTCCATCCATAGATGTTGAACCGCAGAGGCGGCTTGGGCTGACCATTCAGGTTAGTGAAGAAGTTTTTCGCGTCAAAGACGTCGTTGCGGATGTACTCCCACGCTGTTGCATGGAAGTCGCGCGTTCCCGACTTGGTTGCGACATTTACCTGGCCGGCATTGCCGAATCCGTTGCTGGCCGACGCTGAGGCCGTTTCGACCTTGAATTCGGAGATTGCTTCTACAGAGGGCAAGACAGTGACACAGCCGCCGCATCCGCGGTCATAATTTTCCTGTCCATCCATGCGCCACACATTATTGGCTTGACGCATGCCGTTGAACGAGATGTTAGTGTTCGAGGTGACGCCCACCGGCGTGTTCAGGGACGGCTGGGTTGAGGATGCGCCCGGCACGAGCGAAGCCAGCGAAGTGAAGTTTCTGCCGTTAACGGAGAGCGCTTCGACCTGCGTGCTGTTTACTACTTGGCCTACCGTAGCGTCCTCCGCCTGCACCTGTACCGCGTTAGCCTGAACCTCGACGGTCTGCTGCACACCGCCGATTTGCAGGCTCGCATCCACGCGAATGTTGTCGTTCACGTTGACCGCGATATTCGTCTGCTTATACGGAGCGAACCCCGGGGCCGAAATCTCTACGGTGTACTTCCCGATGATCAGAGAAGGTACATCGTAGTTGCCAGACTGGTTCGTTACGACGTCTCTGGTGAAGCCTTTGTCCTGGTTGGTGATCGTGATTTTTGCGTCGGGAATAACCGAACCGGACGCGTCGGTCACAAGGCCGGAAATGCGTCCCTGCTCCTGGGCGTTAAGGGTGTGCGCGGGGAGGAGCAGCATCAAAACCGCTATGAGGGTGGATGCAATCGCTCCAAGGCCGCCGATCGTTCTGCACCGGACGCGCTTGCCGGATGCGGAAAAGAACCTAATTCCCATGTGCATTCCGAAACCTCCCTGTGAGGTAGAGCCAAAGACGCCTGGCGTTCGCCACCACACGTTTCTACCGGTTTCAGAGTATATCAAGTAGTCACTTCGTGGTATGCCAATGCAGGTGTGTGCAGGATTTAGCGTAGGCAAGGTAACGCCTGAAATTCCTTTTTAACCCGAAGCTCGCATGACTTCAGATCTACGAAACGTGACCTATGGTGCGGTGCGAATCCCTGGTCCGAGCAAATGCGAGCCGAGGCGTTCGAGGCATCGCCCGGTTTTTTGTCGGGAAACTAAGGCCTAAGGCGCCGTCGAGTGCTTTCCCGGAGCAAGCCGGTGCGGCTTTGCACAAGCAACGACAACACTTTCAGCATCATCGAGATTCAGTCTAATCTCTAGGAAGCCAGGCTGAGACAACCGTTGTCTCGGCCAATTCGGTATGTAGGAGAACCAACCGTCGTTCGAGAAAAGGGATCGGCCTCAAGCACTTCGACAGTTGCAGCCGGATTTAGCATCCGTTCTTTATACGCTAGCCTGCGTCGGCGGCCGTAGCGCGCTTCTAGAG
>JAFAUR010000600.1 GCA_019243205.1 Acidobacteriaceae bacterium
AGAAGAAAGCCCTCGTGTTCGTCCGTTGTAACACGCCCGCCGACACGGTCCGTTGCCTCGAAAATCCGCGCCTGAACGCCGCGCTGCTTTAGACGGAGTGCGCATGCGAGCCCTGCCAGACCCGCGCCGACGATCGCAACCTGTTTAGACATGCTGCGGGAAGCGAACTGTTTGCACAGTCTCCAGCATAAAAGGCCATGTTCGAGCAACGGACCAACTGGGCCGACCTGGATTTCGCGAAATGGCGCAAGTGGTGAGCGAAAAGCAACTGCGATCCGTCACATTGGCCTGCATCCGTTTGCCGTTCAACAACAGCCAACCTCTTTGCTAACAGCAACATCTGTACGAGTCAGAATGCCGCGAGCGCGAGCCGGGTTACGAAAACCATTGGGACCCTAGCGTGCGTGTACCCAGGTGAGGTATTCCAAAATGATCACAACACTTAGTCCCTATGTGGGTTTATGGATGCTCTTGGCCGTCGTCGTTCTGGCGCTGGCACTTTACAGGAACTTTGTGTCAGCACATGACGAGGACCGCTACGTTCATATATCTGAAGGCGAAGCGCGATTGATTCCGCATCAAGTCGCGGTCAACAGTAAGATCGACAGAATCGACCGCTGGGGAGAGTCGCTGACCATCATCGCGCTGGTTACCGGAATTGCGCTCGGCTGCGTATACTTCTACTTCTCCCTTTAAGCGTTGTCACCCAACAGTTAACCGCCGTGCCGCTCAGCGATGGGCTCATACAGTAATTTGAATCGAGTTTCTGCTGAACGCACCAGAGAAGGAAGAACCGGAATGGATTAGCAGAAAGAAAATATGAGCGGAACCGTCATCGAATGCCCAGCGACTCGGCAGCGGGCGGTTGAGCAGGACTTAACAGCGCGGGTCAGTCTCCCCTCGCAAATACGGCCGAAGGCCGGCGACTGATCGAGACGCAGGGCAAGCCGTTGCTGTGGCGTCGGTGGGGACCGTGCGTCAGCGAACGTTCATGGGGAACCGTTCGAGAGGACTACAGCCCGAACGGGGCGGCCTGGGATTTTCTTTCTCATCACATGGCCCGCAGCAAAGCATACCACTGGGGCGAAGATGGGATCGCCGCAATTTGCGACCGCTATCAGCTCCCGGTATTCGGCCTTGCGCTTCGGAACGGCAAGGATCCCATCCTTAAGGAGCGTTTGTTCGGTCTGACGCCGGGCGAAGGCAATCATGGCGAGGATGTGAAGGAGTATTACTTTTACCTGGACAACACTCCCACTCACTCGTACATGAAGTATCTGTATAAGTACCCGCAAGCTGCGTATCCTTATTCGTGGCTGATTACCGAGAACCGGAACCGGGCAGGACGCGGCTTCGAGTTTGAACTGATAGATGCCGGCATTTTCGACGAAAGGCGCTATTTCGATGTTTTTGTCGAGTACGCGAAGACGTCGTCCGAGGACGTCTGTATACGAATCAAAGCCATAGATCGCGGCCCCGAGCCTGCTCCTCTGCATCTGCTTCCGCACCTTTGGTTCCGCAACATCTGGTCGTGGACTGATCCCCCGGGGCAGCCGTCCGTCATTTCCGACGGGCCTGGCGTTGACGGTGCGATCATCCTGGCCGCTGATGACACCGGTGCGGCGCATTTGAAAAACCTGCCATTCGAGTATCAACTCGGAAAGCGCTACTTATACGCGCAAGCTGACGGGCGAACGCTCTTCACCGACAACGAAACCAATGCGCAAAGGCTGTACGGTCTCCCGAGCGTTTACCGGTACACGAAGGACGCTTTCCATCGGTCAATTGTTAACGGCGAACACGATGCCGTGAATCCGGAGCGAAGGGGATCGAAGGCGTGCATTCATTACGAATACATGGTTGCTCCGGGCGGCTCAGTAACTCTCCGGCTTCGCCTCACGCCTGATTCTCTCAGCGCGCCTTTACAGGACGTCGAGGGCATCATTGCACAGCGGTGCTCCGAGGCGGACGAGTTCTATTCCGCCGTTAAACCGCCCAAAGCAACCGACGACGAAAAAGGAGTTCAGCGCCAAGCCTTCGCGGGACTGTTGTGGACGAAGCAGATTTATCTCTTCGACGTGGACAAGTGGCTCGAGGGTGACGACTCGAAGTTTCGTCCACCGGGCTCGCGCGAATGGATTCGGAATCGGCACTGGCGGCACCTCAATTCCATGCGTGTGCTCTCGATGCCCGACAAGTGGGAGTATCCGTGGTTTGCGGCCTGGGATCTGGCATTCCACACAATTCCGTTTGCTCTCATTGATCCGGAGTTCGCGAAAGAGCAGCTCTTTCTGATGCTGTTCGAGCAGTTTCAGCATCCCAGCGGCCAGATTCCCGCTTATGAATGGGAATTCTCAGACTTGAATCCTCCGGTTTCACGCCTGGGCCGTTTGGCGTGTCTATAAGATCGAGAAGTCCAATACAGGGACTGGCGCTCGTGAGTTTCTCGAAAAGTGCTTTCATAAGCTGCTGATCAATTTCGCCTGGTGGGTGAACAAGGTTGATCAGGCAGGGAACAATGTTTTCGAAGGCGGATTTCTCGGTCTTGACAACATCACCGTGATCGACCGCAGTGAGAAGCTGCCCGGCGGCGCAGTGCTGGAACAATCCGATGGCACCGGGTGGATGGGCATGTTCTGTCTCAATCTTATGGGGATCGCTCTCGAGCTCGCTATTGCGAACAAAGCTTACGAAAGTCTCGCTTTGAAGTTCTTCGAGCACTACTGACCTGCCCGTCGAAACAGTACCATTCATACCTAGGAATTCCGTATTCTGATTAGCCCTTCGTAGCTTTCCTTCGCCGTTCATGTCAGTGGTCTTTCGCACGACAGCGGAGCCGGGTCAAGGTCGAGCGCAGCGAGCCCGCCTGGGTCGCCTTGACCCGGTTTCGTTGTCGTGTTAGTCAGGGTTCCAACGGCGAAGGAAGCGCTGCTCCAACTCGCGAATTCGTTCGGTGTTGCATAAGCTAACGCGCTGTGTGGGCGCACCTGGTTGTAATCGGTCCTCCAGCTTTCGATGATGTTCCGGGCTTGCCGCAGACTGGTGAACCAATGCGTGTTTAAACACTCATCGCGCAGTTTGCCGTTGAACGACTCGACGTGCCCATTCTGCA
>JAFAUR010001077.1 GCA_019243205.1 Acidobacteriaceae bacterium
TTCCCACTCCTCCGTAAGGCATGGACTCAATGAACAGAAAGACATTGGTCTGGTTCACGGCGCCGCCGCCAAAGGAAAGGGACCCCAAAACCAGATCGATCGCCTGCTGGTTTCGGCTGAACACGTAGCCGGCAAGCGGTTTGGCGAGCGACTTGATCTTTGCAAGTAGCTTTCCAAAATCGGAATAACGGAGGATAGGCAAAAGCGGCCCGAAGATTTCGTCCTCCATGATTTTGTCGGACCAGGAAATCGGGTAAAGGATGGTCGGGTCGAGATAACGCGCCGGCGCATCGGATTTCCCGCCGTAAACGACCTTCTTGGGATCGATCAACGACGCAAGCCTTTCGACGGCGGCAGGGCTGATGACGCGAGAGTAGTCCGGGTTGCTCTTGGGGTCCGCGCCGTAAAGTTCGACCACCGCTTTTTTACATTCCCTAACGAACTCTTCTGCCACGGACTCATGAACGACGGCGTATCCCGGCGAGGTACACCACTGTCCTCCCCATGCCATTGCGCCCCAAACAATTTTCTTGGCGGCATCCGGAATGTTCGCGGTCTCATCGACGATCGCGGGGTTCTGTCCTCCCAACTCAAGCAGAACTGGAGTGAGATGTTCGGCTGCTGCGCGCATCACTATCTTTCCCACACCCACGCTCCCAGTGAGGATTATGAAGTCAAAGGGAAGGGTGAGGAGTTTCGTAACTACATCCCGCCCGCCAACGACGGCGCTAAGGGCTTCCGGCTCAAAATATTTTGGGATCAATTCCAAGAGCAACTCGTCGGTCGCCGGCAACGCTTCGGAGAGCTTCAACATGCATGGGTTGCCCGCCGAAAGAGCGGCCACCGCAGGACGCAATGAGAGCAGGAGTGGTCCATTAAATGGGCAAATGTTTAACGTAACGCCGTAAGGCTCCCGGTACACGACTCCCTTGTGGCCTGATGCGACGAGGAACTTTGGAAGCGGAGCTTCGACTGGCTTCATCCATTCCCTCAGCTGTGACTTCGTGAATTCGCTGGTTGCGATAGACGCCGCCACTTCGAAGACGTTCTCCTGGACCGCGGTCTTGAAATCCTCACGCGAGGCGTTCGCAAAACGCTCATAGTTCTCCTTGAGCATGCGGATGAGACGATCTAGTTGATCAGCTCTCCAGTCATAGGTCTTGGTCACATCTGTTGCGAAGTACGCCCTCTGTCTTTCGAACAATTGTTCAATTGAGACCTGTTCAGTCGTCCGCCGAGGCGATGCCGCTTGAATGTCACATACTTCTGGATTCGACACTCTACTCATGTCCTTCTCTCCTTGCTCGGCTGCTGTTAACTGTCGACCTATGAGTGCCAAGGCGCGCTCCGACCGGCGCCGTTGTTCGTGACGAGCACCATGCGCAAGCGAGCCTTCCCGGCCATCATCTTCGCGTAGGCGGCCGCCGCTTGATCCAACGGGACAGTCTCGATCATCGCCGCCACGCCGCTGAGCGCACTGAAACGAAGCGTTGCGTCACCAGTTGCCGGGTTTCCCGTTAGCGAGCCCGCTATCTTGCGCTCTCCGAATATAAGATCCGGGCTAGTGATCTCGATCGGCTCAGGTCCGACGCCGACATCAATGGAGACACCGTCGGGCCGAAGGCCCTTGAAGGTCGCAGCGACCGTCTTGCCACCGGAAGCCGTTATCAGGATGACTTTGGCGCCGCCGAGCGCCTGCAGAGCCTCCGCTGGATTGGTAGCGGCACTGTCGATATAGTGATGGGCGCCGAGCTTCTTTGCCAGCTCCGCCGCATCGGTCCCACGAGCAATCGCCACGACCTCGAACCCCATGTGCCGGGCGTACTGGACACCCAGATGCCCCAGGCCGCCTATACCAAGCACGGCGACAAGATCACCGGCCTTCGCTGGTGCGTTTCGCAGTGCGTTGAACGTCGTGAGCCCCGCACACAGCAGCGGCGCCGCAGCGGCTGACGAGAGCTCGTTAGGGATCGACATAAGCCCGCTCGCCTTTGCGATCATTACCTCGGCATATCCACCATCACGATGAATGCCGGTAAATTCCTGGTTCCGGCAGTTCACGAGATCGCCGTCGCGGCAGAGGTCGCAATAACCGCAGGAGCCGCCAAGAAACCCGACTCCCACGCGCTGACCCACCGCCCAGCGCTGAACACCAGCGCCGATTGCATCGATCCGTCCAACGACTTCATGGCCCGGGACACGAGGCCAGTCGATGGGAAAGGACCCATCGACCGTGCCAGCGTCGGAGTGGCAAACGCCACAGGCCTCCACCCGAATTCTCACTTGACCGGGATCGGGATCAACCAGCGGTTTCATTACGGTCTCGAATTCGCCGGGCTTCGTGACTTGAATTGCTTTGTAAGTTGCGCTCATATGTTCAGTCGTTGGTTCGGTTCATGTAGTACTCAAGCGATGTGCCGTTTCGAGCTTAGGACAGCCTCTTCCACTGCCGGGCTCGCCGGCGCGGAAGCATGATGATTCACGATGAGCCGGGAGCCCCTTTGGCCGGTTACCTGGGTCCAAGCCCACTGCAGGAACACACTCAGGCGGAGGCTGGGCGTAACCAGAAACTGGAGGTGAATGAGAGCCCAAATGAGCCAGGCTGCCAATCCGCTCATTTGAAATTTCCCGCTTTGCAGTACAGCAAAGCCCTTCCCAACTACCGCCATGTTGCCCTTATCGAAATAGCTAAATGGAGCCGGCTGCTTGCCGCCGGCTATTCGGCGTGTAATAAGTTTTCCCGCATAACGTCCTTGCTGCATAGCGACCTGCGCTACGCCAGGAAGGGGCTTACCGTCTTGCTCGAACGCCGCGGTATCGCCGACCACGAAAATTTTGGGATGTCCGGGAACACTCAGATCATTTTGGATCCGCACCCGGCCGGCGCGGTCCGTCTCCACCTTCAGCCACTTGCCCGCTGGAGAGGGCGCGACCCCGGCGGTCCAGATAACGGTCTTGCTCGCAATTCGCTCGCCTGCGACCACTACGCCGTCCCCGTCGATCTGATCCACGCCATGCCCAAGCCGAACCTCGACGCCCAGATTCTCGAGGCGTTGCTTCGCGGCTTGAGAGAGGTGTTCTGAGAAGGGCCCAAGAACTCGCGGCGCCATATCGACCAGCACAATGCGAGCCGAGGCGGGGTCAATGCGGCGAAAATTTGATTTCAGAGTCGTCTTGACAAGCAATGCCAGGGCGCTAGCCATTTCGACGCCCGTGGGGCCAGCGCCAACAAGAACAAAAGTCAGCAGGTCCCGATGACGGCTCGGGTCTTCTTCGGCCTCCGCGAGTTCGAATGTTTGCAGAACTTTGTTGCGTGTTGCGACAGCGTCTGCAAGGCTCTTCAATCCTGGCGCGAACTTTTCAAATTCGTTTCGACCGAAGTAACTATGAGTGGCGCCAGTAGCCAGGATCAGGTAATCGTAGGTGACGGGCATGTCCAGCCTGTCTGCGTCGCTTACAAATACACGATTGTTGCCCTTGTCAACTGCAGTGACCTCACCCAGAATCACGGTCGTATTTTTTTGCTTTCCGAGAATCGCCCGGATCGGAAAACCAATTTGACTGGGGGATAGAACCGATGTCGCCACCTGATAGAGCAGAGGCTGGAACAGGTGATGATTGGTGCGATCGATCAGGATCACTTTTGCTGGAGTGTTCTTAAGTGCCTTGGCTGCGGTCAAACCGCCAAAGCCCCCACCCACGATCACAACGCGGGGGGTGGACTCTCGCATACTTTCCCGACCTAATGCGCTACTGCCGGCCATATGTTCTCCTTAATAGCTCGTACATCTCTTAAGAGCGCTTCCGAGTTTGTTTTGTTTGTGTGACCGACTTGCAAACATCGGTCCGACTCGTATTGACAAAGTGGTGGAGGTACGTGGTGAGTGAAATCCGGGCCAATACTTTGTGATGCCAACTCAGTAACTCGGCTACATGCTCGGTCGGGGTACTTCGTTCACCACGTACGAGGACAATGTGACCACAACCGGGTTAGACCGCTAACTTTTCCTGGCGAAGCGCCGACGTATTCAGTTTCCGGCAGAACGGGTCTAAACGTCTCACCACGTTACAGCAAAGCGAAGAAGGAACACATCCGCAGTGCGCTGGCTTCTCGCTACTCCGGCCGTGAGCGGATTCCAGATGTGCTGATAACTCGGAATTACTCTGAACGCCGGAGTAATCGCTAATTCGTAGAACACTTCCGATCCCTTCTCATTCTGGACAGCGTTCTTGCTTCCGCTAAGCTGCGCAATGCCTACTTTCAACGGGCCACTGATTCCGTTGTAATAGAATCACACTCCAAAACCGTCATTCTTTCTGTGGTCGGAAAGACCATTCGCATCCAGTGCCAAGCTCGCATCACGAGAAATTGTGTTGGTCTGCTGAGGAGCATAGCCGACCCGTCCAAATACTCCAATTCCGCGAAGCGGTTGGCCGCTGCCGAGTTTGTGAGCAATGTCTGCAGATTGATCTTTAACCACGAGATATTGAGAGAAGTTTCCGATCGTGAGCCAGCTATCCGACTTGTAGTTGATCGGCACACCCTGAATGAGCCCACCGCGAAACTTTGTTGCGGCGAGGAACTTCCATTTCGAGACTCCAAGGTGATATGGAAAATCCGCCCGACCAGATGCCGGCCGCCTGTGTCGATATTGATTGAAGCCTGCGTATTCTGTATGAATGCACTTCCGGTTTTTAGCCCACCAGACGCCACATCTTGATAGGCAGTAGTCGAGTAGATATCAAAGAACAATCCATGACGAGCTAAATCCGGGCGAAGGCCTCCCCAATCACCAGTGAGCTGCGTACGGTGCCAAACATCACCTATCTCAGTACCGAAAATTCCGAATACCGGTCCATTGTTGAAGTACGGCGGTAGAACAGGCGCCCGATTCGCCAAAGAGGCTTTTTCGGTTGGGGTTGGCATCCAGGGAATCGCCCCATCTTTGTCCGACGCCCCAGAGTTGTCTTTGGTCGAATCAGTGTGATCCGAGGTGCTGATCGGGGTAGCAACTGGGTCCTCTCCCGCACGCGAATCAGCATTCGTCGTTTTGTCGGAAACGGAAGGGAACTGTTCCGGCGGCGATTGGGCTAGAGTTCGCGTGGCAACGGCGATGATCAGTCCAAGAACGACGCAGAGCACGGCGCTCGGGGCTAACCTGCTGGGTCGAAGGCCACGTGTGAATCGATACAGACTCACCTGCTTCTCCTTGACTCGGTGGCGCGCTCGTATGCAGCGGGCCACCTCGGTCTTACTTGTGGGGACAGGAGCTGCATCTCTGTTAGCGTGGTCCAGCTTGGCCCATAGTCGGCTTGTGTTGCGCACAGTGACTTCGCAGTTACGCAGAGCGGTGATTTACGGTAAGCCCTCGAGCGGCGGGATGACATGCTCCATACCCGTCCGGCCCTCCACCGACATGCCACTGCAAGCTGGGTCCCATCACGGCCCACCGAGGTCCTTCACCGGAGACGAACAGAACCAGGCGCAAGCAAAGGAACCCAATCCCGTGGACCGGGAAATGACTGCCTCTAATAAAAGCCCTGGTTGTCGCGCTTCACGCTGACTTTTCCTGCATAGCGTCGCGAGATGAAGACAAAATAAACGCTCGCCAGCACAAAAGCCACGGGCCACCAAGTGGAGGCGAGGAGCAGAGCAGTGTGGTTGGAAGCTACACTATAGGCTGTCAACGAGTTCTCGGGCCCAAGCGTGGAATAAAGCATCACCGGAAAAATGGCTGCGCCTCCCGTAATCAACAAGCCCGCGAGAAGCAAATTCGAGCCAACGAAGGCTCGCATCTCGCGGCGAGTCGACAGACCCGAAATTAGCGCGATCGTCGAGAAGATGGCAACGAGCAGACCTAGCCAGCAAAATGGATTGTGAATCGCATGCGCGGGGACGTCGGGCCGGACCACCCACGACTCAATCGAGATGGCGACAAAGAGTGGAGCAACCGCGGTCCAGAGGCATTTCGCCCACATAGCGCTACGGTCATGCACCGGACCTTCTGTCTTCAACGCGAGATAAGTCGCCCCATGAGCCGCCAGTATGACGGCGGCGAAAATTGCAATAGATACCGTATACCAGTCGAGCAGCCCCACGTAGCCGTGCACTCCGAAATCGGTGAAGAATGCCATCGAGAAATTACCCTGCGAATCGAGCGGAACTCCCCGCGCCAGGTTGCCTGCCGCCGCGCCGAAAAGAATGGCCAGAAGGAAATTGGCGAACACAAATATGAAATCCCAATAACTCTGCCAAAGCCGATCGTTGATGTGTCCGCCAACTTCGAGCGAAACGCCGCGTAGAATCAGACACCATAAAATCAGCATGAGCGCGAGATAATAGCCGGCAAAAGCCGAGGCCATGAGCCGCGGAAATACCGCGACCAACGTTCCGCCAAAGCCGACGAGCCATACTTCATGCCATGACCATAGCGGTCCGATGGCTGCAACAACCTGCCGCCGCTCCTCGGGCGTCCGAGCGACAAACCAGTGGAGTATTCCAGCCCCGAAGTTGCGCCCGTCCAAGACGATGTAGACAATTAGCATGAAGCTAACGACGCCATACCAGGTCGCGATCATCGAAGTGACTCCTCTCGAGGGCTGGTAACCATTTCTTCATTTAGATCGGGAAACGATTCTTCGCTTTGACTAACAGCCAGTTCTTTGTCCGGACCGCGGGCGATTTCGCGTCCTACTAAAAACAGAAAGAGCAAACCGAGCACAAAATAGAGGCCGGTGAAACCGATCAACGTGAAAATCGTGTCGCCGCTGCTCACCACTTTGCTGTAGCCGTCACGGGTATGAAAAAGGCCGTAGATCAGCCACGGTTGACGTCCTAGTTCGGCCGTCATCCAGCCCAGTGTGTTGGCAATGTAAGGATAGGGAAACGAGAGCATTAACACCCAGAGCATCAAAGTGCTGGATTCCAGTCTGCCGCGCCAATTCTGAAAACTGGCGTACGACATAAGGCCGATGAAAATCGTGCCCAGCGTGATCATCAGGTGGAACGAGTAGTACAACAGCTCGATGTTGTCCGGCCATGCATTCTCGGCGTATTCGTTCAGACCGTGCACATCGCTTTTAAAAGTCCCATAGGCGAGAAAACTAAGTGCGCCCGGAATCTCGATCGGATTATCAAGCCGGCGGGTCGCAAGGTTAGGTTGCCCGATAATGGCAACGCCCGCCATCGGGCCACCCACGAATCTGCCTTCCATTGCAGCGAGCGTTACTGGCTGGTGGTTGCCGACCATTTTGGCTTGCTGATCGCCGGTTGGGAAGGCAACAAGAACAGATGCGATTAGCGCAATGAAAACTCCGGCGCGCAGATAGAGTCGGGCCTGGGTTGGATGGAGTCGTCGCAACGTATAGAACGCCCCCACCGCTGTGACCACGAACGAGCCGGTCACGAGCGCTGCCATCTGATTGTGAAGAAACTGCACGAGGGCCCATGGGTTCAGCAGGTAAGCCCTGAAACTGGCGATGCCAAGCGAACCATTGGCTTCCATCCGGTAACCAACCGGATGTTGCATAAAGGCGTTCGTCACGAGAATGAAAAAACCAGAAATCCAGCTCCCTACGGCAACCGCCACCGCAGCCAGGAAATGATATCGAGGACCCAATCGCTTTTCGCCCCAGATGAGCGCGCCCACGAATGCGCTTTCCAGAAGGAACGCGAACATACCTTCCATCGCCAGCGTCTGTCCAATCACGCCGCCCGCAAAGCGAGAGAAATCCGCCCAATTCGTTCCGAACTGAAACTCCATTGGAATCCCGGTGACGACTCCAACGGCAAAATTGAGACCGAAAACCTTAGCCCAAAACCGAACAGCTTGATTGTACTTTTCATCACCCGTCCGGAGTGCACGCCATTTCCAATACACGAGGAACCACGCCAATCCCATAGTGAGCTGCGGAAAGAGGTAGTGATAGGTCAGTGTAAAGCCGAACTGCAGCCGGCTCCAAAACGCGGGATCGGATAGATTCGAGTTCATCGTCTTACCTCAGATCGGGGTCGGCCATCGAGGCAGGGCGAGCGATGCGTCGCTCTTGGTTATCCAAATCTCTCAGCCTTTGACTCGCGGTCTTCAACAAAATAGAGGGATTTTCGAACCATTTTTGTTGGAGCGCCTGAGAAACAGGCGCTGGACGATAACGCCTTCGAGGGTGGCACACGAAAAATATTCGATGCCGTGCGCGGCGCAGAATCAGCTCAACGGTTCCAGAGGCTTACAGCGCCACGACTACTGAGGAGTGATCGGTGCCTAGCTCAATCCACCACTAAGGTGCAGTAGATTTTTGTCCGCCACCCGGTTATCTAAGACAGTAGAAGCCTCGAATGGCAAAGCTTGTTGCAGTGGTCGACGATGACATTTCAGTCCGCAGATCGCTGGACCGGCTGATTCGCACCGTCCGCCTGGACGTAAGTGTGTTCGCGACAGCGGACGAGTTCTTGGCCTCGGACCACCGTCGAAAAGTCGACTGTCTCATATTGGACGTGTGCCTGCCGGGGATGAGTGGCATCGAATTGCACCGTCATCTGCTGGCCAGCAGGTTTGACGTACCGGTCATCTTCATTACGGCACATGAGTCTGACGATCGCGCGAGGTCAGAAGCTGCTTCGGATTGGACCGTAGCTTACTTTACCAAACCGTTCTGTGGCGATGAATTGCTTGACGCCGTCGGTATGGCGTTGAAATGGAAGTCTGGCGACCAAAGAAACTATTGACAGAGGAGTCTCATGGGTGATGCGGGAGCTTTGGTTTACGTGGTGGATGACGATTCGTCCGCTCGCGAGGGAGTGGCGCGTCTGATTCGCTCCGCCGGCTTGTCGACGAAGACTTTTGCGTCAGGCGAGGAGTTCCTCGCAGCTCCGCGACCTAAAGTCCCGAGCTGTTTGGTCCTGGATGTGAACCTCCCTGGGGTAAGCGGATTCGACCTGCAACTCGAGCTGGGAAAATCGGGCCCTCAACTGCCGATCATATTCATCACAGGGGACGGCGACATTCCTATGGCAGTACGCGCGCTGAAAGCAGGTGCCGCAAATTTCTTGACCAAACCTTTCGACGATGAAAACCTGTTGAATGCGGTCCGGCAGTCTATCTCGTGCTATTTGGATGACGAAATCCGATGCGAGCCAAGTGTGGGGAAAATGGTCGGGGAGAGTATTGCGGACGGCAGCACGCTATCGAAAGCCTCGTTTCACACACAATTCCGCCTGACTGGCCAAGGACAAGCGTGCCTCGAACACGATATTCGTCTGGAGGAGCGTTCTAGAGAGCGTGCGCGCATCTTGCACGAATTACATGACACTTTGTTCCAGGGATTTCTCGGTGCATCCATGCTGCTCCACCAGGCGGTGGAACAAACGGCTGCCGATTCGCCTTCTAAGCCGGCGCTCAGCACCGCTCTGCACCTCGTGAGTCGGGCCATTGATGAGGGACGGGCCGCTGTACGCGGGCTTCACACGCCCGCACCTGCGCCCGCGAGCATCGAGCAGGCCTTTTCGAACCTTCTGGACGAAGTAACACCCGCTCGGGGTGTGAGACCTCAAGTTTTCGTTCAGGGAAAGACGCGGGCACTGCACCAGGTAATCCAGGAACAACTCTTTCTGATCGGCCGAGAAGCGCTCATGAACGCGTTACGTCATTCTGAAGCGACGAAAATCGAGATTGAAGTTCAGTACCTGAGCTCTCTCGTAGGCCTATCCGTTCGTGACAACGGCCGCGGAATCAATCCCGAGGGGGTTCAAAAGCTGAAGAGTTCGCACTGGGGTCTTCGCGGGATGCGCGAACGTGCCGAAAGGATCGGTGCGCGATTTGGCATATGCAGCAGGCCGGGTGAAGGGACAGAAGTTCGCGTCGCGGTTCCTGTTTGATAGCGACCAAGGAACTTGCCGCACGACGGCAGAGCCGGGTAGTCGCAGTTGCGTGAATCCTTCCCCGAAGCGTCCATACCCTATGTCATCTTCGACCACGACTCGAAATTCAATCTCGACGTAATCCAGTTGCTGATGTCAACCGGTTTGTAACCGAAGCGCACAAGCATCGAGGCGCCCTCGGCAAAACGGAATTGCGAACGATCGGTTGGGAGTTGCCGTCGAGACGGCTTCTTCGGCAATATGTGAATTAGAAACCTTCTATCGCAACGATGTATGGCGAGGCCAACAAGCGCGACCATCTCTGAGTCGGAATTCCGGTGACGTATTTCACCGAGAAGATGTCGGATCGCATTGGGTGGGCAGAATACGTCAGCGAATTTGTGAAATGATGTACTTAGCTACCGCCAGTTCTCGTCCCGGCCTGTATCCGAGCCACATGCGCTGGCTATCAGACTAGCTTGTGATTCTTCAAAGGCAATTCGCGCAGCCGCCTCCCGGTAGCAGCGAATACGGCGTTGTAGATAGCCGGCGAGGTTGGCGGAACACCTGGCTCGCCGGCTCCGGTTGGCGGAGCATCCTCGGTCGGGACTAAGTGGACGTGCGTTTCGATCGGCGCATCATCCATGCGCGCGACAGGGTATCTGTTGAAATTGCCTTGCTGCACGCGTCCGTCTGCAAGCGTGATCTCGCCCATAAGCGCAATACTCGCGCCGAAAACCGCGGCGCCCTCAAGTTGCGCTTTAACGCGATCCGGATTGATGACGGGTCCACAATCTACGGCCACATCGATCCGCGGTATCCGCACCTTGCCGTCTGACGTGACATCGATTTCAGCAACAGTGGCCACGTACGTCAGGAAGCTATGATGAGCGGCGAAGCCAACCGCGCGCTTATTCGCTTTCTTATTCACCCAACCTGACCTGTCGGCGACGGTTTCCGCAACGCGCCGTAATCGCGCCGTGTCGAACGGATATTGGCTTACAGCCTTGCCGTAATTCGTGAACTTCTGAACCTGACCCTTGAAATCGAGCTTGCGATCGGTTCCAAGACACGCAAGCCAGTACTCAAACGGATCCCGGCCAGCAGCGTTGGCAAGCTCGTCGATGAAACATTGCACCCCGAAGGCGTGATAGATATTTGCTACGGAACGAAGCCAGCCGATGCGGACATGCGGCTTTGCGGGGCCGTTCTCGGCCTGGAAGTTCGGAATGTCGAACGGTACGTCGATCCAGCCCATGGCCAACTCACCATCGTCACCGTACACAGACTTGCCGTCGAATGTTGAACTGATCGGCGGGAACGCGCAGCGCTGCAGCCAAGCTGCCGGTTTGCCAGCGTTGTCGAGTGCAGCTTTGAAATACATGGCTGAGGTCGAATGGTAGAAGTCGAAGTGAAGATCTTCTTCGCGGGTCCAGGCGATCTTTACGGGCTTCCCGATCTTCTTGGATAAGATTGCTGCTTCGGCTACATAATCGGGCTTCGACTTACGGCCGAACGCGCCGCCTAGTAAAGTGACATGACAAGTAACATCTGTGGGCTTAATACTTAGCGCCTCGGCTACGGTCTTTTGGACGTCCTGTGGGCTCTGCGTCGCGGCCCAAGCCTCCACCTTGCCTTCGCGATAGACTGCAACGGCAGCAGGCGGCTCCATAGAAGCGTGAGCTAGCAGCGGAGTATAGTAAGTCGCCTCGACAATTTTGGGGGCACCCTGAAATCCACTGTCTACATCGCCGGATTTGCGCACGACTTTCTGCGGTTTACTTACCGTGGTTATCAGATCACCTTTATAACTTTGTGTCTGAGCAATGGCATTAGGACCGGATTCCCACTCAACTTTCAGTTTCTTTCGTCCCTGTGCGGCGGCCCAGGTGTTATTCGCGATTACTGCTACGCCGCCGAGAGCCTGGAAGCGATAGGGCGGCTTCGCTTGTTCGATGACAACTGTCTGCTGAACCCCTCTGACACTTTTTGCCTGGGAATCATCGAAAGATCGCAGCGTTCCGCCTAGAACGGGCGCACGCTCAATTGAGGCGTAAACCATTCCGGGCACCTGAACGTCGAAGCCATACATCGCACGTCCGGTACAGATATCTTGCAAATCGACGCTCGGCACACCCTTGCCGATGTAGCGAAATTCCGCCGGCTTTTTGAGTTGAATCGTGCTGTTGTGCGGCAGCGGCTGTTTCGAAGCAGGCACGGCGAGTTCGCCGTACCCGAGTTTGCGGCCGGACTGCTTGTGAATGACCTCGTGGTTTTGCGCCACACATTCGTCGAGCGGCACCTGCCAATGGGATGCGGCGGCATTCACAAGCAGAGCGCGTACGGTGGCGCCAGCTTCACGCATCGTGTCGTAGAAATCGCGAATCGAGCACGAACCGTCCGTGTCCTGGGAGCCGTACTTCTCGCTTCCGATGGCTTGTTCCACACGAACGCGGCTCCAATCGGCCTCCATCTCGTCAGCGAGGACCATGGGCAGGCTCGTGCGAATGCCCGTACCCATCTCAGAGCGGTGCGCAATGATCAACACGGATCCATCCCTATTTACGCCCACCCAGACATTCGGGTTCCAGGTGGCATTCTCGACACCAGAGCCCGATTGCATTTCCGCCATTTCTGCGGGGATGAAGCGCGCCCCGAGAATGAGCGCTCCAGCCGAAAAGACACCCCTGAGAAAATCGCGGCGAGACGCAAGTTGCACACGGGCACTCATGCTTTCACCTCCACCTTCTCCGCCGCAACCATTTTGATGGCCTGACGAATGCGCTGATACGTACCACAGCGGCAGATGTTGCCCGACATCGCTTGTTCAATGTCGTGGTCCGTAGGCTTCGGCTTCTGTTTCAGCAGGGCCGCTGCTTGCATGATCTGGCCGCTTTGGCAGTAGCCGCATTGCGGGACGTTAGCCTGCTGCCAAGCGCGTTGGACCGGATGAGTGCCGTTCGGGCTCAGGCCTTCTATGGTTGTGATCTCTTTTCCGGCAGCAGAACTCATGGGCGTGAGGCAACTTCGAGCAGCCTCGCCATTGACGTGCACCGTGCAAGCGCCGCACAGGCCCATGCCGCACCCAAATTTCGAGCCGGTGAGTTGAAGTTCGTCACGCAGATACCAAAGCAGCGGCATCTCCGGATCGCCGTCGTAGCTGCGGGCGGCTCCATTTACTTTGAGTTGGACCATAGAGCCCTCCTTCCACAAGGGAGTATGCAACCAGTTTATAGGTCGGCAGGCCGCGCTCAAAACCCTCTTCAGATTCCCATCACAAAGCAGGAACACACGGAGGTTCCTCAACAGACATATGTAGTACATCGGCCTCGACGTTCACAACAAAACCATCAGCCATTGCGTGAAAGGATGCAAGCGGGCGGATTGAGTGGGAAGGCGCAATTCCACCGAGTCGTACAGAGTTGGACAACTGGATGAGAAGACTTCCAGAACCGAAGCTGGAATACTCCGTTTGCGAAGGCCAGTTTCCAAGATGTTGTGTTTGATCGACAGAAAATCGCGGTTCAGTCAAATCCATCCGAAGCTGTGTCGATAGCCGACGTGATGGGCCGCAACGAGATATCTGTCATTGAGGAAAAAACAACTTCGCTCGTTACATTCGGGAAACAAAAACTGAAGCAGCCGCGGCTACCCGACTAATACTCGCTCGGCCGCGTTTGTCGAGGTGAATGGCGACGAGGATTTCGGGACCGTTCGTGTTGCTCGCGTGAGGTCAGCGCGGTCGCTGGCGGCAGGATTCTGAACCCAAAAACGGCCCGAAGCCAGATGTTGGCGGCGTCGTTTGGGCCATTGAGATGGCTCTCGAACAGGAAGCCATTGTCGATCAAACCTATGGCCGCGTGATGAATCACAATCCTGCGGATATCAGGTTCCGGTGAATGCAGACGTACATGATATTGTTCATGCAACGGGCAAACGATGTAAAAGCCGAAAAACGGTCCGCATTGTAAAGCGGCGACCTTGTCTGTCGTAAACCAACAGTGCCCCCGGCCCCTGGTGGTGATCTGTTTTCACCAAAGAGCCTCTGATTAACGTCACGTCGTCAACTCGTGTGACGATTCACTCCAGTAGACCGGTTTGTTTCGGAAGTATGACTCATTCGCCATGTGGCAGCCAATCGCTGCGTGATTGCCGAACACTGCGTCCTCAACCACGGGCTTGCGTGTTCTTACCGCGCTGAAAAAGGTCTCGAGGTGAGGCTTCAAGTCATCCCAATCCGGGCCGTCAAACACGAGATTATCCGTGAGCGGCTCCCTGCCGAATTTCCGAGGGTGCTGTTCGTGCCATTGCTTTACATATTGGGCGCGCATCTCAGCGGGAAAGCTGTCCGAATAATAACTTGGCTGATCGTCTTCGCCCGTTTGCCGGTAGATACGCAGACAAGTCCCTTGTGCTTCCATGACGCCCTTAGGGCCAAGGAAGCGCGCGATCTCCGGGGTGGCCGATCCGAGATCGAGGCGAACATACACGGGGATACCGTGATAATCGAACAGCACCGCATGAAAATCGGGCATGTTCCGCCCGTCTTTCCAGCGAAAAATGCCACCCAGCGCGGAGGCCGAGCGAGGCGCCTCGTTCCAGCCCAGCGTATAAAGCATCCCGCTGAGCAAGTGCACCATCAAATCTCCCCCGACTCCCGTGCCGTACTCCTTCCAACAGCGCCAACGGGCAAAACGCTCCGGATCGAAGGGAACTTTCGGCGCGTCATTCAGCCAGGTGTCCCAGTCGAAGTTAGAGGGTGAAAGATCCGGCGGAGGCGGATACTCCCAGGCACCGTTAGGACTGTTGCGTCCATATGTAAGCTCCACCATCTCGACCTCGCCGATCGTACCCGCGGTGTAGAGTTCATGCGCTTTTGCGCATAACGAGGAACTGACTCGCTGCGATCCGATCTGAACGATGCGCTTATTCTTCTCGGCAGCCTTCACCATCTCGAAGCCTTCCATGATGGTGTGCGACATTGGTTTTTCGCAGTAGATGTCTTTGCCCGCATTGCATGCATCTACGACCACGCGCTTGTGCCAATGATCAGGCACTGCCGCCAGAATGCAGTCGACGTCCGGGCGTTTCAGCAGTTCTTGATACCGCCGCGTCGTGAACAGATCCGCATTCCCGGTAATCTGCTTAGCCAAAAGGTGTCGGCCGTCATACAAATCCGCGGCTCCCACGCATTCGATGCCTGGCAAGCTGATCGCAGTCTTGAGTAGCCCCGATCCCTCCATTCCGACGCCGATGATGCCGAACCGGAGCCCTTCAGGAGGTGATGATTGGCTCGGCAATTGTAAGCCGTACGCGCCTGCTTCTGCTGAAGAAACACTCGCCAGCGCGGTAATGGACAGCCCGCTCGCACTCAGAAACTCTCGACGCCTGATCTTTGAATTCATCATCATCATCGCTCCACGACGAATTCATTATGTCGCGGAAGATACTGCGAGCTGTACCGCAGGCCACTTCAAATTTTCAGAAATATCTTCCGGCGAAACATCCAATAGAGCATCAGCCAATACGTCAGCAAGGTGGCTGCGCCGAGCATCAGCGGATACAGGCCGGGGCCGAAGACCATGAACGGGCGGTCGCCCAGATGAGTGTGGAAACTGCTGAAGGTGAACTCTTCAAACAGATGTGCGATCAGGTACGCCGCAATGGAGTTCGTTCCGACCACGACCAGCGGAAACGCCCACTTGCGATGCTTTTTCACTTCGATGATCCAGCTAAACGCCGCGAGAAACAGGAAGCAGATTCCGCCGCTGAATAGTGTCCAACTCGGGGTCCAAATTCGCTTCACGACCGGGCAGACGCCGGTGAAGTGCAGCAGCAGTCCGGCGGCAATCCCCATGGCTCCGGCAATGCAAAAACGCTTCAGCGGAATGACGGGTGCACAGTTGCGAAACCAGCGCCCCGCGATGAGGCCGAGAATCATGGTGCCAAGCGTCGGGATGAAGCTGAGCGTCAGATATCCGCCGTTGTTGTAGACGAACGGGTTTTCGCGCGGGAAGAGATTGAGGAACCACTGATCGAACGCATTTCCGAGATTCGAATTCTTATTCCAGTGCGCGGCGAAGCCGGTGAAATTGTGCGGCCACGTGGCCGATACGCCGACCGACTTCCAATCAAATCCGGGGCCCGGGAGGGGATAGAGCGCCCAGGCAAGCCAATATACGAAGAGGATGACGGTGAATGCACCCCATTGCCATTTTGGTGAGCGGAATCCAAGCAAGAACAGAAAAGGATAGCCCAAGCCGATTTGCGTTAATGTGTCTTCGAAGGTGAAGTAAGTTTGGGGCCGGTTGATTGAGCGGAGGAAGATGCCGAGACAGATTAGGATGAGCGACCGCCAGAGCGCGTGGGCAAACAATTTCCTGAAAGTCTCGCCTTTGCGCATGCGGCTCGCGATGGAGTATGGCAGTGCGACCCCGACCAGGAACGAGAAGGATGGTTGGATGGTATCGTGCAGCGAGCACCCGGCCCATTCGACATGCGTCTGGTTGTAGCCCAGGAAAGCCCAGAACCAGTTGCCGGAGTGGGCTTGCGCCACGCGTGGCAATTGCAAAACCTCGGCCATCATCAGAATCATCACCAAGCCGCGATAGCTGTCGACGGCCACGTTTCGCGTGGCGACGAACGTATCGATAGGAGCTTCGACCCTTGATCTTTCGTCCCGGACCGGTGCAGAGAGTGCCTGTTCCATCCACTGCCTTTCTTTTCAAAAGTGAAATTTCAGGGCGAACTGAAGATTGCCAATTGAGAGCTGGCTGACAACTCTCTCACATCCAGAAGAATACGACGGTAATGCCGTCGCGCCAACCTGCGCTTGCCCCCAAGCGCCATACCAGCCGCCTGTAAAGGTTCACGCATCCAGGATTGTTCGTCAGCACCCGGACGCGTTGAGCTGAACTGGAATCGGATGCGCCTAAATTTCTTGCCAGAATGATTCGCTGCTGGCGAAGATCCGTTTAAACCCGCCCACCAGACGCCGGTAGTGCGGACCATCGCGTGGCAGATCGAATTTCTCTAGAATTTGGCCCCGCCGACCGGAACAGAATCTTTTTGGTTTTCTG
>JAFAUR010001096.1 GCA_019243205.1 Acidobacteriaceae bacterium
GCCGATCTGCATGGAGTCGCTGCAACGAGGACATTGCCATTTCGCCTCGCAAGAAGTGACCAGGGATGCTTCTTGCGATGGTGCGTCGGAGGCAAGCAAGTGGCGAATGAGAGCAATGCTTTTTGAACGATGCCGGTTGGCAAGGAATCCAAACTGGCGAATGCGTACGAAGCCGTGTGGGAGAACATGCTGCACGTAGCGCCGCAAGAACTCTGATGCTGAGAGTGTCATGAGGCGCTGCTTGTTTCCATGTGCATAGTCCTTCCAGCGGAAAGTGACTTGTTCCCCATCGAAAGAAACTAGCCGGTGATTGCTGATAGCAACGCGATGGGTGTAGCGGCCCAGGTAGCGAAGCACAGGCCCGGCCCCCGCCATCGCTGGTTTGACATAGACGACCCAGTCTTTCCGGTGCAGAGATTGAAGAAGAAGCCGAAAGGCATTGGAATCTTTCAGTGGGGCGGTTGCACCGCCGAGACTGAGCTTGCTCCTGCGATACGCACGTTTGAGTCCCTCGAGGAACTTGCCTCGGAAGACCTTCCTGAGAACGCCGATTGGAAGAAAGAAGCGATACCGGGGCCTTGCCCAACAACGGTGGTCGGGTGAAAGCCCACCGACGGGCACGAGGCAGTGGAGATGTGGATGGAGGCACCCGCGCTCACAATACCCTGAGCGCGAGTGCGACGAGCGTGCAGGTGTTGTATCCATTCCATCCGTTGCACGGTGCGACTCTCCAACTCATTCGTCGACCGAAGCGCGCAGACGGAGCAGTCACCGGCCTGGATAGCAATGGCAGACGGCTGAAGATCCCGACCTGGATGCTGTCGTCCGAGGCCGCAGACGCCAGAATCGCTGAGCAGGCGTACCTGAGCAAGCACGCGCTTCAGAGTCTGGCGGACTTATTGGCCATCAGACTACCCACGGAAGACAACAACCACGATAACCTCCTGCCAAGAATAACTGGACCCCAAGGAGGTCAGCGTGGAGCAGTTGCAACTTCTCGACGCAACGACGAGCAAAGCAGTGACAGTGCCCGTTGGCAGCAGGAACGGCAGCGAGGTAATCGATCTGATGGCCCGCATTCTCGTAGCCGTGTTTCGAACTCAAGGAGAAAAAAGTGATGAATCAAGCTTTGTACCATCCCAAAGTGAAACCGGAGCACTTGTGCCGCAAAGCGGTCGTCTACATACGGCAGTCGAGCGACAAACAAGTGCGCCAGAACAAGGAGAGTCAGCGCCTTCAGTATGACGTGGCCGGAAGGATGCGGGGACTCGGCTGGAAGTACGTGGAGGTCATTGACGAGGATCTCGGATGCAGCGCCGGACTAGCGGCAGCACGCCGGGCAGGTTTCGAACGTGTCTTGAGCTCCGTAGCGTTAGGAGAGGTGGGTATCGTCGGCAGTTGGGAAGTATCGAGACTATCTCGGACGGACAAAGACTGGTGTCGATTACTCGAAGTGTGTCAGATTTTCGGAACTCTGATTGCCGATGAGCAACATGTATACGACTTGAGCTTGCTCGATGATCAATTGGTCTTGGGCATTAAAGGCACACTCAGCGTCATCGAGCTGAAGGTCCTGCGGCAACGGATGCTAGCCGGCCAAGAATCGAAGGCGCGGCGTGGGGAATTGTTTAAGCGGCTCCCCGTCGGCTATGTGCGGGATGCAATGGATAAGGTGGTGCTCGATCCCGACCAGCGCGTTCGCGAAGCCCTGCAATTCGTGTTTGTCAAATTCCGACAACTTTGGAGCGTTCGTCAAACTTTCCAGTGGTTTCGGGATCACGATATCGAACTGCCAGTGAATCCCATCGAAGGTACACGTCTCGTTTGGAAAATTCCCTCGCAGAGCTTCATCCGCGACGTCCTGTGCAATCCGTTCTACGCTGGCGCGTATGTGTGGGGCAGACGGCCGGTCACGATGGTGGTCCTGGATGGCAGACTCGAAAAGCGCCAGAGCGCCATGCAGCGGGCAGAGGAATGCCGCGTCTTCATCCGCGAGCATCATATCGGGTATATTGACTGGGCGACGTACGAAGAGAACCAACGAATGATCCGTCGCAACTCAGTTAACTGGCCTGGAGACGAATCGATGGCGGCAATCCGTGCTGGACAAGGTCTCCTGGTTGGCCTGCTGCGGTGTGGGCATTGTGGTCGCAAGTTGCATGTACGTTACTGGGGAGGGCGTGGCATCAACGCGCGTTACCTTTGCAAGGGCGATTACGACGATGGCGGGCAGTACTGCATCGGCTTTGGCGGTGGCACTGTGGATCGCCGACTCGGACAGGAAGTGCTGAAGGTGATCTCTCCGTTGGGCGTCGAAGCGAGTATGAAGGCAATCGCGGCGTTAAGCGCCGGCGATGTTGCGCAGCGCGCTACGCTGTCCAGCAAACTCGAACAGCTGAAGTATGAGGCTGCGCGAGCTTTCGAGCAGTACGATGCGGCCGATGCGAGGAATCGGCTTGTCGCGGCCGAATTGGAGCGCCGCTGGAACGAAAAGCTGCAGGAGATCGAGAGCACTCAACAGCGACTTTCCAGTCTGGAGGAGAACCGATCAACGTTGTCGTCCGAAGAACAGGAACGGATTCGCTGGATGGGTGAGAACTTCGCCGAAGTATGGCAGAGTGATCGTTGTCCGCCGGCCCTGAAGAAGATGATCTTTCGAACAGTAATTGAAGAGATCGTCGTTCGCACACAGACGCACAAGAAGACTCTGGAACTCACGATTCATTGGAAAGGCGGTGTTCACACTCAGCTCACGATCGAGCGGCCTCGTTCAGCGGTAGAAACAGCGACATCAACGGAGGCTGTGGAGATTATTCGCCGCATGGCGGTTCGCAACGGCGATGACCAGATTGCTTCCGTGTTAAATCGTCTCGGTTATACGACGGGCAAGACGATGCGCTGGAACCAGAATCGCGTAGCAACGGCGAGGCGGAATTACTCGATTCCAGGTCAGAGACGAGCGTTGCCCGACCCGGAGAGAATCAGCTTAAACGAAGCAGCCCGCCTATGCGGCATTAATCAGCAAAGTATTAAGAGATTGGTAGAAGCCGGGCTTCTCAAAGGCGAACAAGTGGTACCGCGAGCACCGTGGGAGATTCGACGTGCCGACCTCCAGGCCGAGCCGGTCCGTACCATCATTCAACGCCTCCGGCGAACCGGTAAGCTGATTTTGCAGGGGGATGGTGCGGAAGACCAGCCGGAATTGTTTGCTGAAAACGAAGGAGATGCTA
>JAFAUR010000663.1 GCA_019243205.1 Acidobacteriaceae bacterium
TACTCACAACACTGACTGGCGGGAGGCTGATTGTCGAATTTTCATTCTCGTCCGCCAGCGCAGAATCGCCAAGCGAGGCCAAAATGCAGCAGGCTGTCGTCACTGCATGTCGGCCAGGCCGACGGATCCGGCTCAACACCGCTCCGATTGTCAATGGGCAGTTAACCTTACCCTGCTTTCGGTGGCCCAGCCGACACCGCGCAGCCGCGATTCCGATGGCGACGATTGAGACATTTAAGGCAGAGCTCACGGCGCTCACCGAGCCACTGCGAGATCACCTTCGTCGCGCCCGATCTTTGGGCAGAACTTATGTCCCTATTTTTCCAGCCACTCAACTAATCGTTATCGGGCGGATCGGGTGGCCTAGTATCGTTGAGAAAGAAATTCGCATCCAGCGGCGCCGCGATTGTCTGGAAAGGACGTCGCTCTTGGTCGAATCTAAAAAAGCCTCTTAAGTCTCCAGTGGCGCGTGCGTCAGCAAATCCGAGCGAGCCTTTCCCGAGATTGAAAACACCCTGGATGAACCTCAGGATGCTACCGAAGTCATGGGGTTTCACGTTATCGATGTAGTGGATAGGCGTGAAAGCAGAGACAACGATCAGCGGTACGCGAAAACCGTACTGATAATCGCCTTGCTCGCCGTCCAGGATGGGCGGGGTTTCGTGGTCGTACCAGCCACCCCAATCGTCCCAGCTAATCAGGATGGCAGTGTCGGACCAATAACCTTTCCCATCCTCACATTTTGTATCGTTCCCGATGGCATTAACAATCGAGGCTACCCAGGAAGGCCCGCCAACCGTGTTCGGACTTCCCGGGTGATCAGAATTTTGTCCGATCGGAATCACCCAGCTCGCCTGAGCGAGGTTACAAGTGCTAATGTCATTTAAGACATTGGCCGGCTTGAGATCGACATTGTCCACCCAATCCGGGCCCGTGCACTTACCGCCCCTGGGCGCATCGGGCTGGCAGATGTGCGCGATTGCATCCGGCGCCGTCCAGATGGAGCCTGCGCCAGGCGAGTAATATTTCCAACTGACTCCGCCGCTATCGAGTAGGTCTGCCATGGTTTGATGCTCGAAGCATGGATAGACTGTCCGGTTCTCCCCGCTGGGCGTAATCAACCGGACGAATGCCCCTGCCGGAGCGATGCATCCTGCCGGTCCGGGCGTTCCGCCCGGGTTCTCTGCGGCGAAAATGCCGGCAGAATCGTCGGCGGCACTGGGCGCCGAAGTTCCGCCAAAAACAAATTGGTGGGCGGGAAAGCTGGGCCCCTGATTGGTTTGGAACATGTAGTTGGCCCAGCCATATTGCGTGGCCAGTTCAAGGTAAGCATCCAGAATGCCAGTCGAATTGTCTACAAATCTGAATTGCGGAATGGTTGGACAGGTACCGGAGCAGGGAATATTGCCCGCGCCATCCATCCGGCCGCCGTCATACATGCTGACGAACGCAGCATGTGCGTGGCTGAGGTCGTAGGTATTTCCCAGCGGGACCGGCTCTGGAGTAGTCACCCCGGTGGGCGAATGTTTATCGAGCCACCCCGTAGTGGCAATGTTGTACTGGCGCGCCGTCGGAGTAATGCTGCAGGAGTGACGGTGGCCAAAAGGAGGGTGGCATAGACCCTGAAAAAGATTATCGGGAGTGCGGTTCTCCTGGAATATGACCACTACGTGCTCGAAGGGAGTTGAAAAATGGATGTTGCGTTTATGTTGGGCTTGGGCAGGCGCTCCTCCAAAGCAAGCTAGCACGAGGAGAAGAGACAGAGCCCGGCAGATGCGTTTCATCCTTTCCTCCACGGAATGATATTATCCATCCCGCATGAGCGAGATTTATGAAACCGTGTATCAAGCCGACATTCCCCGACCCGCGGGTTGTGGCGCGATTTTGGTCATCTTTGGTCTTCTGAGGCAACAAGTTCGCCCGCGACGCTGCCCCCAGTAACGAAAGCCAGATGAATCGGCAAGAGGGGGCAAGGTTCGCGGGCCAGCTCACATGAAGCGCTGGGCGTTGCCGTCATCGACGCGGCATACGCGGTTGCCGCGGTGGCGGCACATGTTGAGGAGCGCGTGCAGCCGGCCCTGCCCGTCGCGGGTCAGGATGACCGGGTCTTCGCCCATATAGGTGTGGAAGAAATCGTCCGGCCCGGCCACCAGGCTCTCATGTCCGATCATCAGCCAGGCGCGCCCGAAAATCCTCTCCATCTCGTCATCGTAAATCGCCGCATCGCTGAAGATGCGCCGGTCGAGCTTGCCGGTGGCGGGGTCG
>JAFAUR010000819.1 GCA_019243205.1 Acidobacteriaceae bacterium
TGTCGCCGCCTCCAACGAAGAGAAGTCCTCCTTTGGTGGCAAGCGTACCTGCAACGCCGGGTGCGCCCAACCGCGGAGGAAGCGCAACGCCTTGTAGAGCGGGGTTGGAGCGTACGGATGGGTCATCTCCGATCGGAATCTGCCACCGGATTTCGCCACTATCGAGATCGATTGCGGTCAGTTGTCCGTAAGGCGGCTTGGTCAGAGGCAGCCCTCCGTGGAACGTCGCATTGGTGCCGCCCTCCATGACATATTCGGCGTCGATGATGCTGCCCGTGGGACCGTCCGGACCTCCATGCGGCTTTACGAGCTTCGCGACGGCGGGGACGTTTGACGATTTCACATACAGGACATGCGTTTCAGGATCAAAAGCTGCGCCTCCCCAGTTCGCCCCGCCAATGATTCCGGGCAGCATCAAGGTGCCTTCGAAACTTGGCGGAGTAAAGAGCGGCCCGAGACGCAGGGCCTTCATGCGCCCCTGTGCTTCCGCCCGCAGTTCGGGCGTAAGATCGAACGCGTCGTTGAGCGACGCGCCTTGCGGCGAAAAGGCCGCGGGTTTGGTCGGAACCGGCTGCGTGGGCCAGGAATGTTCGCCCGGAACGTCGCTTGCGGGAACGGGTTCCTCTTTGACGGGCCAGACTGGTTGGCCCGACACGCGGTCGAAAACGAAGGCGAATCCTTGTTTTGTCAATTGCACAACCGCATCGATGACTTTGCCGTCTTTGCGGAGCGTGACTAAGCTGGGAGGGGACGGCATGTCATAGTCCCACAATCCGTGATGAACGAGTTGGAAATGCCACTTTCGCTTGCCGGTAGACGCATCGAGGCAGACAAGGGAGTCGGCAAAAAGATTCGCGCCGGGACGACGACCGCCATAGAAGTCATTGCTGGGCGTGCTGACGGGCAGATATAAGAGACCGCGGTCCTCATCGAGAGTCATCGGCGCCCATACGTTCGTGTGACCGGTGAATGCACTGGCATTGTTGTCCCAAGTCTCGCTTCCTGTCTCACTGGCGAGCGGGACGGTGTGAAAAGTCCAGACGAGATTTCCGGTTTGGGCATCGAAGGCGCGAACATCGCCAGGAGGATCGTTCTTGTAAACGAGACGGTCAGCGACGCCGTTGCCTACGATCACCAAGTTCTTGTAAATCACCGGGGGCGATGTGTTCGTGTAATTTTTCGGATTTGTGGCCCAACGGAGGCCTTTGACGAGATCGATCGCTCCGTGATCGCCGAAACTCGCGACGGGCTCCCCGGTCTCCGAATCAAGCTCGATCAAGCGGTATCGTGAATTGATGAATACCCGGAGAGCATGGGTCTTCGGATCACGCCACAACGCGACGCCTCTATGCACGAAGCCGGTGCCATTCGGAACCTGGCCATCGGCGTAGGCTTTCGGATCGTAAGCCCATTTCTGTTTTCCCGTTCGAGCGTCAAGCGCGACGACGCGGTTATACGGAGTGCTCAGGTAGAGGACGCCGTCGACCATCAGAGGCGTCGCTTCGAACATCCCCGGTTTGGTACCGAACTCAGTAAGTTCAGTTTCGCCCGTGCGCCATTCCCAGGCTAATTTCAGACCTGCGACATTGGCCGGGTTGATCTGATTGAGAAGCGAGTATTTCGAACCCCCTTGATCGCCGCCATAGTACGGCCATTCCTTTGAGGGAAACGAAGCGGCAGAGAGCAACTGCGTGCCCGCGACGATCAGGACAGGAAATCTCATTGATCGTCCAGTGTAGAACGGTGCTCTTCAAGCGCGGTTTCCGAAAATCGTTTCCGCGTACAAGAGGCTCAGCCTGAGGTCCTCTTCGAGAGGCCTCGTGACGACCGTGTTCGGACGGTACGCGAGTTCCACAACGATCAGCGGACTGAGATTTTCGGCTCTGAGATATTCGTTCACTTTCCGATAGTCGATGTCACTGTCTTCCAGATCTTCCAACCAGACCTTATTCCGTGCACTGCGAACGTGAATTTCACGAAGCCTCGGTCCAACTTCTCGCAGAAACGGGACCGGTTCGAATCCACCTTCATAAGCCCAGTCGACATCCACGCAGATGTGAACGTATTCAGGGTCGGTATGCGCGAGGATGTGCCGCCACTCGCGGGCATTGTTTTCGAGCTGAGGTGTGTGATGATGAATCCGCAGATCGAAGCCCTTCTTGGTGAGCGCGCGGCCCATATGATTCAGTGCTTCCGCTTGCTCGTTTAGTTCGGGATCTGTTTTGGGCTGGCCACCAGGTTTGGGATCAGGGTTATTCACAATTGCCCTGCAACCAAGCGGACGACACAACTCGGCAAATTTTAGAGCGCTGGCGATGGTCCGATCGGCTTGTTGGCGTTCGTGCAGGGGGCCTCCGACATACATGGAGGGCATTCGCAGATTCTCTTCGCGCAGCATCGCAAGTGTTCGGTCTTCCGATCCGGCAGGGAAGAAAGCCGGGTTGAGCTCAATATTGTGGAAACCCGCGCTTTTCGACATTCGAAGCACGTCCGGGATGATTTCCGGCAGAGGCCTATGCAAAGACTGCGCATATTGCTGGAATATGTAGCCTTCGACTGCCATGACGGATTTGTCGTCGGAACCCGCTGCAGCCATTCCCGCCAAGGCTACGAACCCGCGTCTGGTCATCCGAATATCATCCCAATCTCCGCGGATTCCGACCACCCGCGCGGGAGTGCGACTGTTCAGCGCGAAGAAAGACGCATGTACGCGATACCGTTGAACGTTTCGATCTGGGCGCCGCTCCAGGGCACGTGTGGAGTTCCTTTGGGAACGACGCGGTGCCAACCGGTGCCGTCCACGTCCTCGGGTATTCTGTCAACCATCACGAACTTGGCGCCCTCGTTCCGGAAGAGGTCTAGTATCCGCGCTTTCACCTCAGGCGGCGAATGCCAGAAAGCCTTGATCTCTGCTTGATCTGTATAAACCGAGCGGAACATAACGTCTTCTGCACGGTTGTAGCGTACTGGCACTTCCGCAACGATTTTCGCCCCGTCGAGTCTTACCCATTCAGCGTCTATGGCTTCTCCGATCCAGGCAATCCGGTCTCCGGGTTGCAGCCCCGCATCTTTCATGCCCTGCGCGATCATCGCGTTGATGCTTCGTTCCGATTCACGTAAATGGAAGAGGTCGCTCAACGAATACCGCGCTGGTTTTAATAGATGCGTGGCGAGGAAAACGACTGCAACGAGCAGGCTGAATATCCCAAATAGCTGGCTTGCTCGTCCGCGAAGCGCTGGGTTGCTAAGAGAGATGCTGGCCGCGATGCACATCCAGATGACAAGGAAGCTACCTGCCACATACCGGGGGTCGAGATATACGAGCGCATAGATGCCGATGTAAGCGATGGAAGGCAGCAACAAAAACCAGTAGGCCAGTATGCCTCGCCGGGAGAGCCAGCGGCGCCATCCTACGAAAAAGATGAGGAGGAAGGACGGAAGTGCAACAGGCGATCGAAGGAAGAGATACAGTGCGCCCTTCAGACTGCGATAAAGTACGTAGAGTTGCCGTCTGAGCTTGACGTGTGGCGATATCCCCGAATACCAGTAGGACGGATCGTACCAGGGCGGATAACTACCTGGAACGGGCGAAGCGAAGGTATAGGCGGCGGGATGGTCGAATAGCTTGTGAGTGGGATGAATCGGTCGCCCAATATCGCCGGGTTCTCCCTGCCAGTGAACCAGGCGCGCCGCACCATCTATCTCCCAGCCATAGTTACACTTTCCGGCATCACCGATGGTAAAGCGACCCTTAGAAACGGACAGAGCAGTTATAAATGGTAACGCGACGACCACCGCAACTGCCGCACTTACAACGACGGGCTTCAGAGACGCGAGGCGCCCAGATCTCACGTACAGAAGGATAGCCGCGATAGCTATATAGAAAGGAATAAATACCGCAAACGCCGCTCGCGCCAGATATTCGAGACCGAGCAAGATCCCAAACCATAAGTAAGTGGAAAACTTCGCATCCCCGGCTTCAATCTTCAGAAGTATGGCTGCGAGGAAAACGCTGATTGCAGTCCCCACCATGTCCGGTTCAATCCCGCCGAGATCAATCCAGTGCAGGCAGCTGATTAGGAAAACGCAGTATCCGGTGATTCTGAGCGCCCACTCAGAAAGACCGCTGCCATCGACCGTCCGGTTTTGAAGCTTGAGCAGGCCGGCGATGAACTGTTCAAACCCGACGAGACATGCCAGGTAAGCGGCAAAGTTGGTGAGATGAAGCAGTGCGGTTTCCCAGTAGCCCGAAGGCCGTAGGATGACCATCCAGAAAGTTAAAATCCAGGAGTATAGAGGGCTCCAGTAGCTGTTCAGAGCCGCTTTCCAATTGCCCGCCAGATAGTAGCGGGCGATCTCGAGATAGGGCACGCCGTCGCTGAAGATGCGGTGGCGGGTATACCACGCCTGTACGAGCCCGGCACTGATGAGAATGATCCAGCAAATTATTTTTAGACGCTGAAGGTTCTTAAATTTAGGTTTGAGAGCAGGATCGGACTGCGCAGAAAGCGCGCGCGCTTCGTTTGTCTCCAGCATCTTCTCGCTTTAGTCGCGCCTGAGGAACACTACGACGCCGGACTTCTCAGCAGCTGGATAGTAATGCTGGGCCAGATTGGCTTTGCGCTTCGCTATGGCGGCGTCATCCCAGCCTTCGAAGTATTCTGGCTGAAACGCGTCATTGAGGGGCTGTTTCGGATTGGCGGGCGCAAAGAGCGGCACCATCGAGCGGCGCTCGATCACAACTCGCGGGCGGTTCTGCTCCAGGTCGGATAGAACCATGGGTAGCAGCGCTTGATAGATCTTGCGGTTCGTATATGCGCCTTCATGGAACCAGCGCGTCCCAGGACGGTGATCCAGATCAAACCATAGATCGTGATAGAAATAGCCCCAAGTGGTCACTCTGTCGCCGGTCCGGATGAAAGGGCGGGCAAGTGTTAAGGCCGGGTCTTCTCCTCGCGGATAACTCCAGGCGCGATAGAGATTCATGGCGGCCTCGTTCATCACCACTAATATGAGAGTCGCAGCCAGGATCACAGGCAGCATTGGACTAGACCCACGCTGGAACAGTATAGATCCGCCGAGCATCAATCCGACCGTCAGCGGCAGGATCCATAACAAATAATAGTGGTTCCAATGGTATCCGGACGTGGAAGACATGACCATTTCGAGTGCAAGCCATGCAGCCATCCAGAGCAGCGCCTCAATATGCCGGGCAAAATGCCGACGAGACAATACAGCAGTCGCGGCACATGCAAAGGAGAAGTACAGAAGCGGCGAGGTGTCGAAAAGAGAGACTCCATGCCAGAACGCGTGCACCCGGGCGGCGATTGTGGTTCCCGCTGTATATGGACCGGCCATGCGGAAGACATAGAGGTAGTAATCAGGCAGTGTCCCTTGTAATGCTAGTGGGACCAACAAGAGCCCGTACACCGCCACGGCGGCGACTGCGAAAAGGCAAAGTTGACGAAACCGACCGGCCTTCTTCAGTTCGAGCAGTAAGGAAACGACGTAAATAATCGAGATGCCGATATTATTCGCACGCAAGGAGAACAGCAGCGCTGCCAGGGCACCCTGTGCGAGCGCATAGGATGTGATCCTCTCGCCATTCAGCAGTTCGCGGACGAATAGCACGGCCGCTAGCGCGACTAGCGGTAGAGCGAAGCTTTCCGTGTAATTCGGATGGAAGGCGCAGGTAAGGAATGCTAGTTGCGACCAACAGCCGGCAATAACGAATAAGGGCCATCCAACGTAGTGTCGTAAGCCCCAGTAGACGACGGCAAACGTGAATATCCCGGCCGCCAGGCAAAGAAGGAAAACGCCGCCTGGAGATCCGTGTCCGAGCAGCAAGCCGAATTCATTCAGCCAGTAGATGAGCGGCGGCTTGTTGTCCGCAATGTCGCGGTAGAGCACGTCGCCGTGTGTGAGCCGTTGCCCTATATGCAGAAATAAGCCTGAATCCTCTACTTTGAAGGAACGGTAATCGTGCGGATACCACTGCAGATAAGTGCAAGCAACGGCCACGAAGAACAAGACAAGGCAGAACAGCCGTAGTTTGGGTCCCGCAACTGTTTCATTCCTGTGAATGTCGACAAGATCTTGTTCCTGCGATATTACTTCCACGTCTTGAGATCCTTCATAAGGCGGCCGCTGTGGGCGCCCGCATACTGCTTAAGATAGCGTGATTGCACACAGGTCACGCCTGTGTAGAAGCCGCCGCTTTCGCCAGCGCCGGGTTCGGCGCGTAAGCTTGCTGGATGATCCTACTGGTCCGGCGTCGACGAATCTGCCAGATCAGTACCGAAGTTACCCAGTAATTCCAGACGGAGCCGATGAACACGCCGACGGACGATGCCCAATACCAAGGTAGGCCATAGTCGCGGAAGCCCTTGGCGGCCATCAGATTGAACGCGAGACCAACTCCGCAGGCGATATAAAACACGATGAAGCCCTGGACTGCGCGCCAGCCTTTCAGACGGGCGGACCGGAATGTC
>JAFAUR010000082.1 GCA_019243205.1 Acidobacteriaceae bacterium
AAATCATTCAGCTGATTGCGCGGCAGAAGAAGCTTAACTTTAATCCTGGAGATGAGTATCAGTACAGCAACTCGAATTATTTTCTGCTGGCCGAGATCGTGCATCGGGCTACTCGAGTGCCGTTCTCGCAGTTCGCGGAGCAAAACATCTTTAAACGGCTCGGCATGGTGCACACTCGTTTTTACGACGACCGAACGCTGGTTTTGCCAGGACGCGTTCCTGGTTATTCGGCGCGTGAAGGCGGCGGGTTCAGCGTAGACTGGTCCACGAATTTCGCCAAGGTTGGCGATGGCGGGCTCATGAGCAGCGTGGACGACCTGCTGCTTTGGGATCGCAACTTCTATGCCAACAAGCTAGGGAAGGGAACGCTGTTGCAAGAACTGCAGACCCGCGGTGTTTTGAATAACGGAAAAACCATCCATTATGCGCTTGGGTTGCAAATGACGGAGTACAGGGGATTACCCGTGGTTGAACATGGCGGGGCCCTGTTCGGTTATCGTACTGAGCTATTGCGTTTCCCGAAACAGAAATTTTCTGTCATCTGCCTCTGTAATGTCGCAAATGCCGATCCAGGAGGTAAGGCGCATCAGATCGCCGATATCTATCTGGCTGGGCTGTTTACCGAACCGGCTAAGTCGGCGACGCCACATCCTGCCGAGGTCCGAAGCGTTCCGCCCGCGCATGTGAATGGCGCGGAGTTGGCGGAGTATGTGGGTGACTATTACAGTGACGAATTGCTCGCCACGTATAGCATTCGAATGGCTGACGACAAGTTGAACCTGACGATTGGCAGGAACAAGCCGATCGAACTGCGGCCTGACCAGCGCGATCAGCTTCGGACGAATCTGGCCGGAGACTTCGGTGAGCCCCTTATCATTCGTTTCAAGCGCAACGCCGGCAAGCTTTCTGGCCTTGATCTCGCGGCGCCTGAGGACGGTGTTCGCGATATCGAATTTGCAAGGAAGTAGCGGAATGTAACGGCGTTGGCTTCCATGATCCAGCTATGAACGGTATCCGTACTCGAACGTTTTTTGTGCTGCTGAGCCTGTGTCTGCCGGCATGCGTCAGTGCACAGGTGAAAACCGGCCTCGATGTGCTCATCGACGAGCAATTTCAACCATTGGCGGGCAAACGCGTCGGCCTGGCTACCAATCAGACAGGCGTCGCGATTGATGGGCGCCGAAACGTAGACGTTTTCGCGCATGCACCAAACGTCAAGCTGACTGCGATTTTTTCCTTCGAGCACGGTCTCAACGGGACCCGCGAGGATACGCATATCGGCAATAGCATCGACGAGGCGACCGGAATCCCGATCTACAGCCTCTACAACGAGGACCTGCGCAAACCGACGCCGGACATGCTGAAAAATGTCGATGTGCTGGTTTACGACAAGCAGGATAATGGGGCGCGCTTTTATACGTCCGTCACCTCGATGGCTTACCTGCTGGAAGCGGCAGCGGAACACCACATGCCGTTTTATGTTCTTGACCGCCCGAATGGGATTGGTGGAATTGATGTTGAGGGCCCGCTTCTCGACGCAAAGTACGTGTCGTTCGTCACCTATATGCCCGGCTTCCCGATCCGCCACGGCATGACGATGGGAGAAATGGCGCGTTATTTCAATGGTGAGAAGAAATTGGGGGCTGACCTCCACGTCATCAAAATGGCGGGCTGGCGCCGTTCCATGTGGTTCGATGAGACCGGGCTCGAATGGGTCAATCCGTCTCCTAATATTCGCAATCTCGCGGAAGCTATTCTGTATCCGGGCACTTGTCTGCTGGAAGGAAAGTCTGTTTCCGTCGGCCGAGGAACCGATACGCCTTTTGAGATTGTGGGAGCGCCATGGTTTCGGGCCCGTGAAGTGGCCGCGTATTTAAATGGGCTTCAATTGCCGGGTGTGCGATTTATGCCGCGGCGGTTTCGCCCCACGGCAGCGATATATAAGGATCAGGAATGCCAAGGTGTAGATATCCAGATTGTGAATCGCGAAGTGTTTGACCCGGTGCTGATGGGTATGGAACTGGTCGCGGCAACGTTGAAATTCCACCCGGGGAAAGTGACGCTGACTCCCCGGTTGTTGGGCAGCGATGAGGTGCTCGCGAAATTCCGGGCCGGCGAGAGCGGCCGGCAGATCCTTGAAGAGTCCAAAGCGCAGCTTGCCGAGTTTCGACGCTTGCGTGCGAAGTATTTGATCTATGAATGAGTGCTGGATAGCAGCATGATGAACCGACGTTCGTTTGCTCAATTTCTGGGAGGTCCGGCCTTACTGTCGTCCGCCGCAGCTGCAGCTGCAGCTCCAGCACCGGCTAACAGCACGCCCGGCAAAATCATGGCGATCACAGCGCATCCGGGCGATGGGTTGTTTACGATGGGCGCGGCCCTTGCGAACCAGGTGGAACGTGGAGGGACTGCAGTTCTGTTGAGCTTGTCTCTGGGCGAAAAGGGTGCTCCGAAGAGCATACCCGTGAACGAGTACGGTGAAATGCAGAAAACGGCCACTCAAAAAGCCACGAATTTGATTGGCGCGCAGAACATGTTCATCCTGTACCCCGATGCGGAAATACCATTCAATGATGAAAGCTCAATGCGCGTGGCTGATGCAATTCGTGAGCACAAGCCGGAGATTGTGATCACTCACTGGAAAGGCACCTGGCATAAGGACCATCAGAACTGCCATATGATTGTGCATGACGCGGTCTTCTACGCGGGGTTAGATACGCTTCCGCGCAAGTATCCCGCGCACACGGTATCCAAAGTATTCTTCGCCGAGAACTGGGAGGATGCCGAGAACTTCGTGCCGGACACTTACGTAGACATTGAGCCGGTTTATCGGAAATGGCTTCAGGCTTGCGACTTTTATCCGATGTGGCGGGGGCAAACAGGTTTTTTCCGCTACAACGATTACTACAGCAGTCTCGCGGTGATGCGGGGATGCCTTTCGGCTTGCAAAACCGCCGTGGCACTCATGTCAGATACGGCTCAACGGGCCCAGCATTTACAGTCTCTTTAATTGCCGAATTCTATGCGGAAATCTTTGTGGTTCTTTTCGCCGCTGATTGCTCTGATTTTGGTATCGGCGAATGCCGTTCAGCCTCAATCGATCTCCTCCCCGGGCACAGCGGCTAGCGCAACTCATCCCGTCAAGCGGTTAGCCGACGATACGAAGGGAGAGGATGAACGTTTTGCCGGCACTTTCCAGGAAGTGCAGAAATGGATCGGCATGAAAGCATTTCCAGGTGCGGTACTTGCCGTGGGCCAACACGGGAAGTTACTTGCCTGGAAGCCCTTTGGGAAGATGGATTACTCGCCTGACGCCGAACCCGTTCCCAAGAATGCCATCTTCGATCTCGCGTCGCTCACAAAGGTTACGGCAACCACTACCGCGGCTGAGATTCTCTATGATCGCAAACTACTTGACCTGGATGCGCCGGTAACTCGGTACATCCCGGAGTTTGCCGGAACGCCAGGACATGATCAGATCTTAGTCCGCAATCTGCTCAGCCATAACTCCGGGTTGAATTCACCGGGGGTTCTTTGGACACGCGCCCGGGATCGGCAAGCAATCATGCACCTGGTCTACACGTTGCCAACGGATTTCAAGCCGGGCGAAAGGATGCAGTATCGGGATTACAACTTCATACTCATGGGCGAGATCGTGTACCGGATTACGGGTCAACGCCTCGATCAGTTCTTGAAAAAAAATGTTTTCGAGCCGTTGAAGATGAAGGATACGGAATTCAATCCTTCACCGAAGCTGCTGAAGCGAATTCCGCCCACCGAGCAGGACGACGTGCTTCGACATGAGCTCGTGCATGGTGTCGTACACGATGAGAACGCTTTCTTGATGGGAGGGGTGAGCGGTCATGCAGGATTGTTCTCGTCGGCGCATGATCTCGCCATTCTTGCCCAAATGTATCTGAACGGCGGCATTTATAACGGGAAGCGCATAGTGAGCGCCGAGACGCTACAGCTTTTTATGCAGCGCCAGTCTAGTCCGCCGGGCACCTCGCGCGCTCTTGGCTGGGACACTTCCGTCAAGGGATCATTTGCCGGGAATCTCGCTTCTCCACATGCAATTCTCCACACAGGTTTCACCGGCACATCGATTTACATTGATCCGGATCGCGACGCTTTCATCATTCTTCTAACCAACCGTGTGAACCCTACTCGCAGAAACAATCTGATCGCCAAAGCTCGCCCGGCGATTCATACCGCCGTTCTCGAAACGCTCGACGGGACGAACTTACAAGCTGCTGCACAGCCTTCGAGTAGGCCTACTTACGAAGTGAAACGTACCGATGACCCGATTGTAGTTGACGGTAAACTCGACGAGCCCGCCTGGTCCAACGCGCCCGCTATCACCCTCGTTAATAATAGCGACGGCTCTGCCAGTCCCATCCGGACTGAGTGCAAACTCCTGTACGACGCGAAATTCATCTACTTCGGCTTTCGTGACGAAGATAAGAATATCTGGGCGACTATGACAAAGCGCGATGCGCACCTCTGGGAAGAGGAAGTGGACGAAGTCTTTGTGCAAGCCGATTCGCGGCAGACGAGTTACATCGAATTGGAGATCAATCCGCTTGGCGCAATTTTTGACGCCTTTCTTTTGGACGTACTCAAGCCACTACATTACGAGAGTTGGAACAGCGAGAAGCTCAAATGGGCCGTACACGTCGATGGCACTGTCGATGGGCAACCCGGGGATACAGAATGGACGGCGGAGATTGCGTTGCCATTCGAAGATGTTGTGCCGGCGCCTCACACGCCGCCGCTTCCCGGCGACCGCTGGAGAGTAAATCTGTACCGGATCGAAAAATTGCCGGTTCCTGCCAAGTTGGCCTGGTCTCCAACCGGCAAAGACTTCCACGTACCGGCAAAATTTGGCGAAATCGTGTTCTCTGAGCGAAAAGCGTTGTAAATGGCAGCTCGGGCAACACACGTTATCGCCGGAATCGTAAGTTCCCTGTTCCTGCTTATTGACTCACATGGTTCATCCGCCCAAACGCTCCGGGTGGATCCGGAACTTACAAAAACTATCCGTGAAGTTCGCGCCGAAGTCAGCGGAACGGAGGCCATGGATTTCCTCATTGGTGTGTATCGAACTGACCGATGGGCCAATTTCGCTAAATTTCAGGAGAGTGCGCAGTACCTGGGAAACACGATACGAGAAATCGGGTTGAGCAACGTCGAGTCGCTCTCCGCGCCTGCAGACGGCGTAACTCAGTACGGATTCTGGACGATGCCGCTCGCCTGGGACGTAAAGCAGGCCAAACTTGTGATTGTTGAACCGGCCGCGTCCGAAGCGATGCGCGTTCTCGCCGACTATCAGCAGGAGCCGGCATCGCTAATCATGTGGAGTGGGCCGACGCCCTCAGGCGGCATCACGGCCGACGTGGTCGAATTGAAGCCGTCAACTCTGCAACAACTCTCGCGTACGGACGTGAAGGGCAAATTTGTCCTGACTGAGCCTTCCCTCAACCTGGCGCAGCGCGGAGCACTGAAGTCCGACCTGTATAAACGGGGCGCCGCGGGTATGCTCAGCTATGCGACGGAAAACCCCAACCTGATTAACAGCCATTATTGGATGAATGCTTGGGGCGATTATGGGTGGGGTTACACGAAAACCAGCAGTCCGCTGGTCGGCTTCTCGATAACGCCGCGGCAGGGGGGGTACATCAGCAATCTACTGGCTCAGGGGACGAAGGTGCGCGTAAAGGCTCTGGCCGTTACCCGCTATTACTCTGGCCAGTATCCTTACATAACCGCTGTAATTCCAGGCAGCGACCCAGGCGAGGAAGTGCTTGAGCTCGGTCACGCGTTCGAATTAGGAGCGCAAGACAACTCGACGGGCGTGGCCGCGATGTTAGAAGCCGGTGCCACCTTGCGCCGGCTGATCGAGGCAGGCAAGTTGCCCAGACCGAGCAGGAGTATTCGAATTCTGGTCATGAGTGAAGATTATGGCTCGTCTGCCTACATCGCAACCCATATGGACCGGATGAAACAGACAATTGGAGCTATTTGCATCGATACTCCCGCGGGCCCTTACGCCGAAACGGGAGGTTATACGTTCGCGCTCAACCCTGATGTGAGCCGGTCCTATCAGGATGCATTGGTCATGCATGTCGCCGAGAGTTACTACGCAGGATTGGGGCAAAGATTTCCGCGCTGGAGTCCTTACCGTCCGAGGTCGGACTCGTACCTGAGCGATCCCATGATCGGCGTCTCAACTGTTTCGGCTACGGGCAGCACCGGCGCGCAGAATCTGCACCACAATGGCGCGGATACGGTAGAGCATGTTGACCCGCGTTCCCTCAGAGATCTCAGCTCTATCATTGCTGTCTTTCTGTACTCTCTCGCTTCGGCCGGCGACAAAGATATTTCGTGGCTGGCCGAAATCACTGCAGATCGAGGTGATGAGAACTCGATTCGTGCAGCTGCTCCCTTCCTGAGCCGGATCCCTGTAACAGAAAACGGCGATTCCTTGGCGCTTCAGCTCGGGGCAGGCCTGGCTCAGGTCAAGTACAACGCAGATCGCGATCAGGAAGCGTTGCTTTCCGTTCTCCGATTGGGGTCACTTCGAAGTAGAGCGCGACTTCGAGCAAATCTGAACGAACTGATCGGCCAGGTGCGCCAGTTTGCCGACGGCCAATGCCAGAGGTTGCAAGAAGCCGCGCATCGGCGAGCACGTGAGCTGGGTGTTGCGCCACAAATCAAACCCACTGAAAGCATCGAAGCATTGAGTGCTGAAGCCGGGCACCTGATTGTCAAGCGGAAGCGGTTTGGTCCAGTCACGCTGGACGATCTTCCGCTCGAGGCTCGCGAAGGCTATCCAGGTTTTGGTGACAGTCCCGCGCCGCTGACTTTGCTTTACTGGTGTGACGGTAAACGCAGCGTAAACGACGTGGCTCGTTTGATTCAACTGGAACAGGGCCCGATGAAGTTCGATTTTCTCGGTTATTTCAAATTTCTTGCCAAGCACGGCTACGTCGAGCTTGTTCCGGCCGGGGAGTGAGCTGACACCGAACGGATGAAGACGAGAACTGCCGCCATAGCGGCTCTGGTTTCTTTATGCTTCGAGACGAAAGGGTTCCCGCAACAATCGCCTGCGCAGACCGGCGTGCCGCAAAATCCATCTCCGATGGTGGAGCACACTCGCGAACATCTCCGGTTGCCGCAGCAGAGCCCGGAAGGCCGGCGTGACAAGTTATCGCTCGGTACGTTGTTTGTGCCGGCAAAGCTTCAGTCCAAATCGCAAGCGCCCGTCCTCTTCTTTTTTCACGCCCAGGGCGCAGTGCCAGAGATAGCCGCGGCCCGCAACAACATGGTAGTGGTCAGTGCCGTACTCGGAGCAGGGTCACGTGTCTACGCTAAGCCTTTCCTCGACCCGACATTCTTCAACAAGCTATTCACGGAAGCGCAGACTCGGGCGGGAATGAAACTTGGGCCTATCACACTAGCCGGCTGGAGCGCGGGTTGCGGCGCGATCCGGCAGATCATGAGCACGACGGAATACTACGACAAAGTCTCGAACGCCATCATGATCGACGGTATTCACACTTCCTATCTCGATGGGAAACCAGGCCCTCTTGAATCTCGGATCGATCCCGAACCACTGCAGATTTTCATCCTCATGTCACGTGATGCGATTGCAGGGAGGAAGCGTGTGATTATTACACATTCGGAAATCTTTCCAGGCACGTTCGCCAGCACTACAGAGACATCCGACCTACATTTTGAACGCGTTGGGATTACATTCGCACCCGGTTGTGAAATGGGGCCCGATGGGAACGCAGGAATTGAGCGAAGTTCGTTCAGGCAAGTTCCTCATGGTCGGCTTTGCGGGTAATTCCGGTCCCGATCATGTGGATGAATTGCACTCCCTTCCTGACTACCTGCGCTGGCTAAAGTAGTGCTCTACGTGCATATACTTTTCTCACTGAGTAGTAGTCGCTGTTCTGTTTCCTCGGCTGTATTCTCTCTTGAAAATCCGAATTAATTCGTCAGATCCGTAATTTGTCCCTTCGATCGAGAACTTCGCGAATGAACAAACAACCAGACTAAATGCCGCGTGGCGCTTCCCACAACGGATACGGCACGCCTGCGAGACGATTCACAACCCACGCCTCTAAAACCAGGAGAGTCACGGCGGCTTCGATCATGCCTAAATCAATCGGCTTCGATAGCAGCCCAAGCGACACAATCAAGGTCGTTGCGCCTGCTGGCGGATGACTGATGCGAAACAGAACCATGATTGCGCCAGTGGTGCCAAGCGATAGAGCCGCCGCGAAAATGGTCGCTTCGTAAATGGCGGATTGCAGTCCTCCATTGGCGGAGGTCGTGTGAGTGACAAGGAGCGCCATGTCCTAAGCCGCGCGTTTTTATATCGCGCCCGGGCTCATTGGGCTGCATGGTAGACATTCTATGATTCATCATTGGTGAGTAACTCAGGCTAGCTAAAACGATTATGTCGTAAGAATGCCAGCCCACTCGCGCTTTCTCAAAGGTTTAGCCGAACCGAGGCAGGCTAGTCAGCCCATGTACTTCCTAAGCACTCGCTCTAACTTAGACGGACTGTAAACGTCTAAATAGATAGGAGGATTTTAAATCATGCTACCGAATGAGACAACAAACAGCGAGTTGATGGGCGGTACGACGCATCGAGCGAATACCGTGAGGGCTGCAAGTACAATCGTGCTGCTTTCCGGTATCTGGCTGTTTGTGTCGCCTTGGGTTTACGGTGTTTACACTCATGCAAACGCCTGGAATTCCTGGATTGTCGGAGCAATCCTGTTCATCTTTGGATGCATTCGTGTCGCGCGTCCGGGCTACTCCGTTGTTCTGAGCTGGTGTAACACAGTCCTTGGGATCTGGACGTTTTTTTCACCCTGGATCTACGGTTACTCAAGCGACTCAGGACGCTTGATCAACAGCTTGTGCATCGGGGTGATTGTCTTCGTGCTGTCGATCGCGAGTGCTGCAATGGCGGCGAGAATGAAGCCGGTTCCATTGTCCCACGCATAAAACAATGTTCTTGTGAAGAAGGCCGCAGTTCCATCGCGGCCTCGCCCTTTTGCCGGGCCTTGTGGCCAAACTGAACTCACATGAGCCGCCCAACATCCCTGTGCCGACTTCTTACAGTTCGAAACAGCGAGCAGCACGAACTAATCGTTTGGGAATCATCGATGATATGCCTCCCGCCCGGGTCATTGAATCAGCCGACGCCGAAGAGACAAGCCCACTTGGAAGGCGAGACATAGCTCCCACAGTCTCGTGTGGAAGCTTGTCGACCCACGTATTGTTCGTTCGGCAGCGCTTGCGGTCTATAAATTCACACAGGGCATCAGTATGTCGGATCTGGGCACGCATTTATACGGCTGAAACAGCAGAAAAATTACGTGCGTCACCAATCGAGAAGAAAACAAAGGCCGACTGGTACAGGGCAGATGTTCGATCGGTCCGCGATTTCGAGGTGCGCACAAAATGACTGCGTCGGATGTCCTGGTTGAAAGCCTGATTGATTGGGGAGTAGATGTCATCTTCGGTCTCCCGGGGGATGGCATAAACGGATTCGTAGAGGCGCTACGAACCCACAAGGACCATATTCGGTACATCCACGTTCGGCATGAGGAGACGGCCGCCATGGCCGCCACCGGGTACGCCAAGTTCACAGGCAAGCTGGGCGTCTGCTTTTCGACTGCGGCGCCTGGAGCCATCCACATGCTGAATGGGCTTTATGACGCGAAAATCGATGGAGCGCCGGTTCTTGCGATCACGGGCATGACTTACCACGACCTCATTGGGACGCATTACCTGCAGGATATGAACCAGGATTACCTATATCAGGACGTCGCCTTTTACAACCAGCGGCTAATGGGTCCGGCCCACGCCAAGAATATCGTCGACTACGCATGTCGCGCTGCCCTGAGCCATCGCGCGGTGTCGCACATCGCACTTCCGATCGACTATCAGACGGCCGACATGTCGGATGCGAAGCGTTCCAAACGGAATTTGCAGGGGCACACATCTGAGGCTTTCACTATTCCGAAGCGTGTTCCTGAGCGCGAGCAACTCGAGAAAGCCGCACGTGCCCTGCAAGGCAAGAAGCGCATCGCGATCCTTGTCGGCTCGGGAGCAAGGGGCGCGGGAGCGGAAGTCACACAACTCGCTGACCGCCTGGCCGCACCCGTGGTGAAGGCACTGCTTGGTAAGGACGTGATTCCGGATGATAGCCCTTATACGACAGGTGGGACCGGCGTGGTTGGCACACGCCCTTCGTCAGACGTTTTCGAAAACTGTGATGCGCTGGTCATTGTCGGTAGTTCGTTTCCCTATATCGAGTTCCTGCCCAAGCCCGGACAGGCTTTGGGCATTCAGATTGATGACCGCCCGGAGCGAATCGGACTGCGCTATCCGGTTGACCACGGACTCGTCGGGGATGCGAAAGCCACACTCCGCGAGTGGCTGATGTACTTGCCGCGGAACGACGATCGGGCGTTTCTGCGCGATGCTCAACAAGGAATGGAAGAGTGGTGGGAGCTCATGAAAGAGCGTGGGACGCGCACAGATAAGCCGATGAAGCCCCAGCTTGTAGCGTGGAATCTGGGCGAGTTGCTTGCCGACGATGCGATTATTACCGGCGATTCGGGAACAGTGACCACATGGATCGCACGCATGAAGCTGCGCGGTCAGCAACAGTTCTCGTTCAGCGGCACGCTTTGCAGCATGGCGGCCGGACTGCCCTATGCGATCGGCGCTGCGGTTGGAAATCCGGGTCGGCAGGTCGTCTCATTCACTGGCGATGGGTCCTTGAGCATGATGATGGGAGATTTGGCAACGCTCGCCCGGTACAAGTTGCCGGTCAAGATCGTCGTGCTGCGAAACAACACGCTAGGCCTCATTAAGTGGGAGCAGATGATCTATCTGGGGAATCCCGAATACGCTGTGGATCTGTATCCAATCGATTTCGCCAAAGTCGCCGAGGCCTGCGGAGCGACTGGCGTTCACATCGACAACCCCAAAAAATGCAGAGATCAGCTCAAACAAGCCTTATCGATGGATGGACCGGTGGTCATCCAGTGCGACACGGATCCGAATGAGCCGCCAATGCCTCCCAAGGTAACGAAATCTGAGATGAAGCATCTGGCCGAAGCGCTGGTTCGAGGTGAGCGCGATCGTGGACGGATTTCACTCACCATCGGCCGCCAAGCGATGGACGAAGTTCTGTTCCCGGCAAGCGATTACGGCGTTCCGGCGCGAGTTGGCAAAAAGATCAGCGGCAAGGGCAGGAACGGTGACGAATGATTCCGGTCAAAGACATCGTGCCGGCGAAGAAAGCCGACTCGCTCGAGAAAGCCCTACTCCGGAAAATCGATGGTGAGGTTCGTTTCGATAGCGGCTCTCGTGCGCTGTATGCATCGGATTTGTCGATGTACCGGCAAGTCCCCGTGGGTGTCGTGATTCCGCGATCATATGAAGACGTAATCAACACCGTTGCGATCTGTCGTGAGTACAACGCGCCGATTCTGGGACGCGGCTGTGGTACAAGCTTGGCGGGGCAATGTTGCAACACGGCTGTTGTTATCGACTTTTCAAAGTATCTGAACAAGATCATCGAAATCAATCCGAAACAAAAGTATGCGTGGGTTGAGCCGGGTCTGGTTTTAGACACGCTACGCGCTGAAACTGAGAAACACCACCTGACCGTAGGCCCGGATCCAGCAACGCATGAATACTGCACGCTCGGCGGGATGATCGGCAACAACTCTTGTGGCGTCCATTCCATCATGGCCGGGCGCACGGAAGACAACATCGATGAACTCGACATCCTCACGTACGAGGGCGTGCGCATGACAGTCGGGAAGACGAGCGAGTCAGAACTACAATCCATCATTCGCAAGGGCGGAAGGCGTGGCGAGATTTATTCGAAGTTGAAAAGCATTCGCGACCGGTACGCGGATCAGATTCGCGCCCGGTTCCCCGACATTCCCCGTCGCGTCTCCGGCTACAATCTGCCCGAACTATTGCCCGAAAGCGGCTTCCATGTGGCGCGCGCATTAGTGGGAACCGAAAGCACCTGCGTCATCATGCTGCGCGCCAAGATCAAGCTGGTCGACAGCCCACAGCATAGAACCTTGGTAATCGTCGGTTTCAGCGATCCGTGCGTTGCGGGAGACTATGCAGCGCCTTTTCGCGAGCTTGGCCCTATCGGGCTCGAATGTTTCCACCACAAGGTGATCGACAACGAGGAACGTAAGGGCAACCATCTGGAAGGCGTCAAACATCTGCCCTCGGCGGAAATGTATGTTCTGCTTGAGTTCGGCGCTGATTCGAAACAAGAAGCAACCGCGCAAGCACGCAAGGCTCTGGCGAAAATCCGCGCAATGGGCGATCACTTCACCGCGGTCAAGCTCATCGAAGACGACCACGTGCAAAAGCTCATTTGGAAAACGCGCGAGAACGGAGTAGGCGCGAGCCGCATTCCAGGCGTTGAAGACGCATGGCCGAGTTGGGAAGATGCTGCTGTCCCGGTTCCGCAGGTGGGCAATTATCTTCGTGAGCTGTATAGGTTGCTCGACAAGCATCACTACCAGATGACGTTATTCGGGCACATCGGCGACGGTTGCCTGCACACGCGCATTACGTTCAACCTGAAGACCGCCGAAGGCGTGAAGAACTATCGCGCGTTCATGACGGAAGCGGCTCATGTGGTGACCCGGTTCGGCGGATCATTATCCGGCGAACACGGCGATGGTCAGGCACGCGCCGAGTTCCTTCCCATCATGTACGGTTCCGGCATCGTTCAGGCGTTCCGTGAATTCAAATCCGCATGGGACCCGGCCTGGAAGATGAACCCGGGCAAAGTTGTAGATCCGTATCCGATGGATACGAACTTACGAGTTGGACCCGACTATAAACCGAAACCGGTTCTGACCGTTTTTCAGTTTCCAGGAGATCAGGGAAGCTTCGCGCACGCGACCGAACGCTGCTTCGGAGTGGGAAAGTGCCGTGGCCTGGATGGCGGAACCATGTGCCCCAGCTTTCACGCCACACGCGACGAAATGCATTGCACCCGCGGGCGGACACGGCTGCTGTTTGAGATGCTCCGCGGCGAGGTGATCCAGGATGGCTGGAAGGATCCGCACATCAAAGAAGCACTCGATCTTTGCCTCGCGTGCAAGGGGTGTAAAGGCGATTGCCCGGTGAACGTCGATGTCGCGACGTATAAATCGGAGTTTCTGTATCACTATTACGAAGGAAGCGTTCGACCCCTGGCAGCATATGCCATGGGCCAAATCTATCGCTGGGCGGAACTGGCCTCTAAATTTCCCGATGCTGCGAATTTCCTGACGCAAACTCCTGGAATCTCCGCTGCGATGAAGGCTGCTGCAGGACTTACGCAAAAGCGTCGCATGCCACGATTTGCACGCAAGACCTTCAAGGCATGGTTTGCGGAACGAGCTGCAAAGCAATCCCGTGACTACCAGAGGCGACCCCCTGTTGTCCTTTGGCCCGACACCTTCAACAACTACTTCTTTACCCACACAGCCGAGGCAGCAGTAGAAGTTCTCGAAAACGCGGGTTACCGCGTCGAAGTCCCGATGCGGAATCTCTGTTGCGGGCGGCCTTTGTGCGACTACGGCTTTCTGGACCAAGCGAAAAAGAATCTCAACGATATTCTCCAGGCATTGCGCCCGCAGATCACGGCGGGCATTCAGGTGGTTGTCCTGGAGCCGAGTTGCGCATCCGTGTTTCGCGATGAAATGACGAACATTCTGCCGAATGACGATGACGCGCAACGACTGCGTGTGCAGACAAAATCGTTAGGCGAGTTTCTGACAAGCGTCAACTATGCACCACCGACGCTGAAACGCAAGGCACTCCTGCACGGACATTGCCACCAAAAAGCGTTGTGGGGCATGTCGGATGATCAGAAAATACTGGCAAAAATGGGCATCGAAAGCGATCTGCTCGATGACGGCTGCTGTGGACTGGCGGGCTCGTTTGGATTTGAGGAAGGCCATCACGAGATCTCGATGAAGATCGGTGAGCGAGTGCTGTTGCCGAAAGTGCGCCACGCCGCGCGCGACACGGTCATCATTTCAGACGGATTCAGCTGCCGTGAGCAGATCATACACGGTACCCGGAGGCACGGGATGCATCTCGCCGAAGTCATCCAAATGGCATTACATCAGCCACTGCCTGCACCAAAGAAATATGTCGAAAGCGATTGGGTGCAGTTGGAACCGGGTTATCCTGTGATGGCGGCGGCCGCAGCAGGAGCCTTGATAGCCGGCGGCGTGGCACTTTGGAACCGCCTACGGAAGGAAGTGTGAAGTAGGCCGGGCGGGGAACTGCCTCATTCATTCTTGAATCCCGACGCATCCCTCGGGTCAAAGCAGTTCCCCGACAATCTCGGATTACGCACTGATGAATGTTCCGTTCTCGAGATCGGTCATCGCTTGCCTCAATTCGGCCTGCGTGTTCATCACGATCGGGCCGTACCAGGCCACAGGCTCCTCAATCGGTTTGCCAGAGACGAGCAGGAACCGGATGCCCTCCGGCCCAGCTTGTACTGTGATCTCGTCTCCGCGATCGAAGAGTACAAGCGAGTGATTGCCCACATCGTAGACGGGCTTTGCTTGCGGATCGACAGCGCTCTCAGTCAGCACGGCACGCGGATCGGATGCATCGCGGAATGTTCCCGCACCCGCGAACACGTAAGCAAAGGCGTTGCGCGTCGTCTCGACTTTCAGCCTCTTCCGCCTGTTTGGTGCAACCGAGATATCAACGTAATTGGGATCGGCGGCTACGCCTTCCACCGGTCCCTTTTTGCCCCAGAATTCGCCGCAGATGACGCGAACGTGGGTACCATCATCGTCCGTCACCTCGGGAATGGCAGCGGACGGCACGTCCTGGTAACGCGGATCAGTCATCTTGAGCGAGGACGGCAGATTCGCCCACAACTGAAATCCATGCATGCGGCCTTTGGCATCGCCTTTCGGCATCTCCTGATGCAGAATGCCGCTACCCGCCGTCATCCATTGCACATCGCCCGCGGTCAACTTGCCTCTGTTGCCCAAGCTGTCGCCGTGGTCGACCGCACCCGCGAGTACGTACGTGATCGTCTCGATCCCACGGTGAGGATGCCACGGAAATCCAGCCAGGTAATCGGCCGGGTTTTCGTTCCGGAAGTCGTCTAACAGCAGAAAAGGATCAAAGTCCTTTGTTTTTCCGAAACCAAAGGCGCGTTGTAGTTTGACACCGGCCCCCTCCAACGTCGGTTTGGTTTGTATCGTTTCTCTAACCGGCCGTAAAGACATACTTCCTCCTTATTTCGGGCAGTCGCTTTGTCAGGCTGCGACGGCCGATTGCGCCTTGATGGCGGAAATCTCAAGTTCGATCTTCAACTCGTCACTGACGGCAACACCACCCGCTTCGAGCACCGCGTTCCACGTCAGGCCGAAATCACTCCGCTTGACCTTCGTCTTCGCCGAGGCGCCTATTCTCGTATTCCCAAATGGATCCTTCTGTTCCGCGGTCGGACCTTCGGCACTCAAAACTACTTCCTTCGTCACACCCCGGATCGTGAGGTCCCCGGTGATTTTCCATTCATCATCGCCGGCGGGAACGATCTTCTTGCTTTTGAAGGTGATGGTCGGGTGCTGTTCCACATGCAGAAAATCCGCGCTCTTCAAGTGTCCATCGCGTTGGGCATCTAAAGTGTTGATATTGCTGGCATCAATAATGGCCTCCACACGCGACTCACTCGGATGCTCGGGATCATATTCGATCGTTCCTTGAACGCCGCTGAATGCTCCACGAACATTCGTAATCATGAGGTGCCGTACGACGAATTGCGCGCTCGAGTGAGCCGGATCGATCGTGTAGACTGTTTTCATTCGTTTCTCTCCTATTTGCCTGGCGATGTTGCGCCGTGCGTTATCTTGATATCAAGGTAGATGCATGGCCCCGGAAAAGGATTCGCGACTCTCCGAAAAGCTTAATGTGACCGGGATCGAGCCTACGGCGGGCATTCATGTCTGGCTCATTCTCCGGAAAGCCACCGCCGCTGTGGAGCAAAACGCGAGAAACAGCGTATCGCGGCTCGGCCTCGGATTATCCGACTTTGCTGTGCTCGAGCTTCTCTTCCACAAAGGCCCGCAGCTGATAAATGTGATCGGGAAAAAGGTTCTG
>JAFAUR010000219.1 GCA_019243205.1 Acidobacteriaceae bacterium
CGTCTCAGTTGTTAATGGAAATGCCCTCGATAACCTGGTACGGCTCATCGTGTACGCGGGCTGTGGGATCGTGGGGATGGTCGCAGCCGCATCAGCATGGATGACGAGTTTTGTCCGGCAAAAGGCGCTCAGATTGAGGACTCGGAGATGAAGCGGTTGGCGATGCTAGTTGCCGGCCTGCTTCTCGCAGGTATTCTGTATGAACAGATAGGCGAACATCGCGACCGGAATCGCTATTCGCAAGTCGGGCACTCGGTCAATATCGGTGGCCGGACGCTCAATCTGTACTGCTCAGGACAGGGCAGTCCGAGTGTCATTTTTGAAGGTGCAGGCCACACGGCCGGCTACGCGTGGGCCGAAATGCAAAGAAAAGTAGCAGGATTTACACGTGCGTGCTGGTATGACCGAGCAGGTTACGGTTGGAGCGACCCTGGCCCATCGCCGCGCACGTTTAAAGCGATTGCGAATGACCTTCATGCCCTGTTGAATAATGCGGGCGTTTCCCCACCCTATGTGCTCATCGGCGCAATGGCAGGAGCTTTCCATGTGCGTCTCTACAACGCACTCTATCCCCGCGATGTAGCCGGCGCCGTTCTGATCCATGCAGACGATGCCGATGTGTTTGCGCATGAGCCGGAGTATATGAAAGGAGCTTTGGCCAATCTGCCGGCGTTCGTACAGCGAGTAGGTTGCAAAATCTTACGGCCCATCACGCTGCGAATCGGTCTCCTCCGTTTAATGGGAAATCCGGGAGCGGGGCGACCCTTTGGGCTAGCAAATTTGGCCCCAGCAAAAGAACAAGAGGCGATCTTCTTATCCAACAATCCTGGGACTGCGAAGACGGAGGGAGAAGGATGCTTTCTGGACGAGGATATGGCGGAAGTGCGCGCTGCAGGCAATTTCGGAAACCGTCCTCTGATCGTGCTTGCGAGTGCTCAGCGGTTTCGAGCGCCGAGCCCGCAATATGCGAAATCCACGGAAGCGCTGAATGAGTATTGGTTCAATCAACTTCAGCCTCGGCTCGCCGCACTCTCCTCGCGTGGCCATCTCATTGTGGCAGACAACGCCGAATCACCTGAATCGATCATTCAGGCAACGCATGATGTGGTCGCAGAGATTCGAGAGTCTCACATTGAGAATCGGCCTTAGCTTGACTTCAATTGGGTTGAAAACCCCCGCTTGCGGAAGTCACAGCAGTTTTCCTGGGATGATGACGGGCCATCCGGAAACTGAGCGTTCATCCGCTGCTTAGATCGCGAAAAACGGCCTACCGTAGATCTATATCTTCCTCACCGGTTGAAAACTGGCAATACTGGAACCTAGGGAATCGCGCGCCAATCGGCAACAATAAAGGCCGAACAGCTTGCGATCTGTAGCCGCTGCCGTTACTTTCCGCGATTGACAGTTCGCAATTTGAAGACAGTGTCTGTTGAGATTTGTGTCCAACAAGAATAGGCGGTACTGCACAATCTTTCTGTCTTGTGGGTCTAAATTATGTTGTGCGTTTTCGCGGCTGCGGTGCAGTAAAAGCGGCTCTGTTCTTGGGGGAGCACATAACGGACTGCGCAACAGAAGAGCTCTTATGTGGCCAGCCACATAACAGCTCGTATTGTCAGTCAGGCCCTTCCGGCAGGGCCTCAGTGCGAAGAAGCAGCGTCGGCTCGATGAATCGGGCCTTGATTTTTTGTGTCGGCACGTGTTGTAGAAATTATCAACTGAGGTCCCAGCGAAGTTTGTGGATGAGCAGGAATGCGGGCGTCGTGAAACAATTTCGCCCCGCAAACGCTAAGTCTTCTTGTAAAGGCGCTCTGACGTCGTTCTTGCTCGTCGCAGCCCCCTCACTTACCTGCACCCGAACTATTCGCGTGAAGATTGCGACCTTCAACATCAACAATATCAATGAACGGCTTGCAAATCTTCTGCGCTGGCTCGACGCGGAAAAGCCCGACGTTGTATGCCTCCAAGAGCTCAAGACAGAGGAACGTGGCTTTCCCGCCGGAGCGTTGCGGTCAATCGGATACGAAGCCATCTGCGTAGGCGAGCGTTCGTGGAATGGCGTTGCAATCCTCGCGCGCGAACAAGTGCAGGCCCTAACCCGTTCGGAGCTCCCCGGGGATGATCGTGATCAGCAGGCTCACTACGTGGAAGCTGCAGTCCGTGGCGTCCTTATTGGCTGCATTTACCTGCCCAATGGCAATCCTCATCCCGGACCGAAATTCAGTTACAAACTGGCTTGGTTCGAGCGCCTGATGGTGCATGCGAATAAGCTAATCGCAGCCGACATACCGGTCGTGTTGG
>JAFAUR010000260.1 GCA_019243205.1 Acidobacteriaceae bacterium
CAAGGAATCAGCGCGCCATTTATGCTTTCCGTCGGGTTACTTCTCCTGTGGTGGGTCACGTCGAAAGCCGGAGGTCTCGGTCCTGTACTCAGTACCCCAAGTAAATTTCGCAATACCGGCGAATTCATGCGCTTCTTCATTCCTTCCCTAACCGGCATGGTCGGATTCTGGGCAACGGTGGCGTTGAATATCCCCGATTTCACGCGCTTCGCGAAATCGCAGCGCGACCAGATGCTGGGCCAGGCTCTTGGCCTCCCGACCACCATGACGCTTTACTCGTTTATTGGTGTCGCCGTGACGTCCGCCTCCGTGGTGATCTTCGGACATGCGATATGGGATCCCGTTCAGCTGATCGGCCAATTTCGCCAGCCGCTGATTGCCTCAGTGGCACTGGTCGCGCTGCTTGTGGCAACCCTGAACACCAACGTGGCGGCGAACGTGGTGTCGCCGTCCAACGACTTCTCCAATCTGAATCCGCGATTGATCTCCTTCAGGACCGGGGGCTTTATCACAGGCCTGGTCGGGCTGATGATGATGCCTTGGAAGCTGTTGAGCGATTTCAATACCTACATCTTTGGCTGGCTCGTCGGATATTCGGGTTTGCTGGGCCCCATTGCCGGTGTCATGATCACAGACTATTTCCTGCTTCGCAAAACTCGCCTGGAACTGGATGATCTCTACATCCGCGACGGCCGTTACGAATTTGTGAAAGGCAAAAATCCTCGAGCTATTCTCGCCCTTTTGGCGGGTGTCATCATCGCCCTGATCGGATTGATCATTCCCGCGCTCCATTGGCTGTACGATTACGCCTGGTTTGTCGGATTCGCTGTCGCCTCCGCCGTTTACTTCGTCAGTATGCGGCGAGAAGTTCTGGAAAAATTGCCCGCTACGGTCGCGCCAGTCTCTTCACAATGACGATCTGCGGCCGGGACCTGATTGCAAAATGCGACAGCATAGCGAAATTCAGCGAATCGAGCTCTGATACTACACGCACGTTTCTTCGCCCTGCGATGCATCAGGTGCATGATTTCCTTGGCGACTGGATGCGATCTCTGGGCATGCAAGTCACCATCGATGCTGCTGGCAATCTGCGCGGCCTGCATCAAACAGCACCGGCATCGGCGCGACGTCTTCTGATCGGTTCGCATCTCGATACGGTTCCTGCCGCTGGCGCTTTCGATGGCGTTCTGGGCGTCGTCCTCGGAGTCGCCATTGTTGAAGCGCTCAAAGACATACACCTGCCCTTGGACATCGAGGTTATCGGTTTCTCGGAGGAGGAAGGAGTGCGCTTCGGGGTTCCCTTTCTAGGTAGCCTGGCTCTGATTCGAAAGCTCGACCAGACTTTGCTGGCTTTATCGGATCGGCAAGGGATCTCGGTCGCCGAGGCGATCCGGCAATTTGGACTTGATTCGAATCAAATCAACGGAGCAACTGTTCATCCGCCCACCATCGGCTACCTCGAATTTCATATCGAGCAAGGCCCGGTACTTGAACACTTAAACCGGCCGCTCGGGGTGGTTGAAGCCATTGCGGGGCAAAGTAGGTACCGCACAGAATTTGCCGGGGCTGCGAATCACGCGGGCACTACCCCTATGCATCTGCGACGCGATGCGCTGGCCGGAGCGGCGGAATGGATCACGTCCGTGGAAGCACAGGCGCGTGGTATCGGAGGACTCGTTGCCACTGTAAGCGCAGCGCATTCTGAGCCGCAGGCCGGCAACGTCATCGCGGGAGTTGTTAGAACAAGTCTCGATGTCCGACATGCGTCCGACGAGGTGCGCCGCCATGCCGTCGACGAAATGCTGCAACAGGCGTCGCAAATCGCAAACCGCCGCAAGCTCAGCTTCAAGGCTGACCTAAGCCTCGATCAATCGAGTGTGATGATGGATCTCTTCCTGACGTCGTTGGCTCGGCGCGCTTGTCTCGAGACCGGTTGCGAAGCCCCGGTCATGATCAGCGGGGCAGGGCACGACGCCATGATCATCGCCCAAGAGATTCCTTCCGCCATGATCTTTCTGCGTAGTCCGGGCGGTCTCAGTCATTGTCCGGAAGAATCGGTACTCTCCGGTGATGTCGACCTAGCGCTCGCCGCGGGAATACATTTTGTGCGGGAGTTTTCGAATCACTAAGGTGTTAAAAACGGATGTGCACAATTTAGGCCACACGCGCAGCTGTTTGCGGGCAGATCATTTCCTGCAAACTCCCGACACCTTTGTGCGCGCGCCGTTGCCGGGGATGAAGGCCGCGAGCGCAATCGTTCACACTGGCCCAGCGAATGGCGCACGCTTTACCGAATACACGGCGGAAATGCAACCAGGCGGGCGGCTTGCTCCTACACACCTTCAGCGGTTTCTGTACGTTTTGGATGGAAATATCGCAGCTGATGAGGATGCGCTGGGGCCAGGAGACTTCGCCTATGTGCCACAAGGTATGACGAAGGAAGTAACTGCAACCACGGCTGCTCGCCTCGTCCTCATCGAGAAACAGTTTTCCGGGAGAGCCTCCCCAAAGTCTTTCGTGGGCTGTGAGGCCCAGATCACATCGCAACCGTTGATGGGTGACGCGGCTTTGCGGGTTCGCTCACTGGTTCCAAATGATCCGGAGTTCGATTTCGCCGTCAACACCATGACGTTCGATCCGGGCGCGACGCTGAGTCAGGTGGAAATGCATGTCATGGAGCACGGCTTGCTCATGTTGCAAGGGCAGGGCATCTATCGCCTGGGCGACTGCTGGTATCCGGTTGCTGCAGGTGACTTCATCTACATGGCTCCGTTCTGTCTACAGTGGTTTGGCGCTCTGGGGAAATCACAAACGAAGTACCTCATCTACAAGGATTGGAACCGGCATCCGGACGTCAGATGAAGATCGACGTACAGATAGATCGGGTCATGGGAGAGCTGGCGGATCTCGCCGCGTTTTCCGCCGTGCCCGCGCCGGCCGTCACCCGCATTGTGTTTAGCGAACAGGATCTGCGTGCCCGCGCCTGGCTGAGACGATTGTGCACAGATGCGGGCCTCTCGGTTCGCGAAGACGCGGTCGGCAACACGTTGTTTCGCTGGGTCGGTACCGACCTGAAAGCTGCCGCGGTTGCCAGCGGATCGCACATCGATGCGATTCCTAATGCGGGCCGGTTCGACGGCACGGTTGGCGTTGTCGGCGCTCTCGAAGCGATTCGCGCATTGCGAGCCGCTGGTTTCGTCCCGCGTCGGTCGATCGAGCTGATACTCTTTACGTCCGAAGAGCCGACGCGATTTGGCGTTGGCTGCTTGGGTAGTCGTCTGCTTTCGGGTGCGCTCAGCACGAAACAAGCGGAACAGTTATTGGACACAGACGGAAACACACTGGCTTCCGTGCGGCGAACGGCCGGGTTCGGTGGCAATTTGGCAACGGTTCGACTTCGCCCGAACCAGTACGCGGGTTTTGTCGAACTTCATATCGAGCAGGGCCCGCTCCTCGAGCGTGAAGGAATTCCGTTAGGAATCGTCACTCACATCGCTGCGCCTGCGTCCCTCCGCGTTGATATCGAGGGCGAGGGTGGTCATGCCGGAGCCGTGCTCATGCCGGAACGGCGCGACGCCCTGGTCGCGGCCGCCGAGTTGATGCTGGCGATCGAAGCAGCCGCGCTCGCAACCGGCAGCAACGACACAGTGGCGACGACGGGTGTGTGCCAAATCTTTCCGGGGGCAGTGAACAGCATTCCCAGCCGCGTTCAGCTTGGTGTTGATGTCCGCGATATCGAGCTCCAGCGTCGCGATTCTGTCTTGGGGGCGATCGAAACCGCTGCAAAGGAGGTTCGGCTTCGCCGCAAGGTGTCGGTTGCGATTGAAACGATCAATGCCGATCCCCCTGCCGCGTGTGATCCAGACATCGTGACCGCGCTAACCACGGCCAGTGAGCAACAAAATCTCCGTTACCGGCGCATCGTCAGCCGGGCATACCACGATTCTCTCTTCATGTCGCGAATCTGTCCTGTTGCCATGCTGTTCATTCCTTGTCGCAAGGGTATCAGCCATCGTCCGGATGAGTATGCCTCCGAAAAGGACATCGCCAACGGGATTCGGGTTCTTGCGGACACGCTGGCGCGACTTGCCATTTAACTTGCGATCTGAAAAACGAACGCTGTATAAAAGGCTTTGGCTCGCTTTATAAAATCGCGCCGGGCCGTGACAGCGACTGGAATTCGACCCGCGTGCATCGCGTTTGCGAACGGCCGCATTCTGGCGATCCATTCTTGCGAAATGCCGTTGCCCGCTGACGCGGACGTCATCGATACGGGGGAGAGCTACCTCTTACCGGGAATTGTTGACTCGCACGTGCATGTCAACGAGCCTGGGCGCACATCCTGGGAAGGTTTTCGAACCGCTACGAACGCGGCGGCCGCGGGCGGATGCACCTGCATCATCGACATGCCGCTGAATGCCATTCCCGCCACCACCGACGTCAGCGCTTTAGAACGGAAACGGGAATGCGCGGGTGGTCAATGCCTCGTCGATTACGGATTCTGGGGTGGCCTTGTGCCCGGAAATGCGAAGAATCTGCATGCGCTAGCGAAACACGGAGTTCGCGGATTCAAATGCTTTCTGGTGGATTCCGGCGTCCCGGAATTCCCGTGCGTCGCGGAAGCGGACTTGCATCTCGCCATGGCGGCGATTGCTCAAACCGGTCTGCCGCTACTCGTCCACGCTGAACTTCCCGAGCCTCTCATCAGTGCGCAACGACAGCTCGATGCGAACGGGTCGGATTGGAGCGCATATCCAACCTATCTGAAGTCGCGTCCATGCCAGGCGGAAGTGCAGGCAGTCGAACTCATGATCCGCCTCTGCCGCCGCTATCGGTGCCGCGTACACATCGTGCACGTTTCAGCAGCTGAAGTATTGCCTCTTTTGGACCAAGCTCGCAACGAAGGTCTCCCGATCACGGCGGAAACTTGCCCTCATTATCTGTACTTCGCCGCCGAGAGCATCGGGAGCAACGAGACGCAATTCAAATGCGCCCCTCCGATACGCGAAGCGACAAATCGTGAAAAGGTCTGGCAGGGCTTGGAGGACGGCACCCTCGATCTGGTCGCAACGGATCATTCGCCCTGTATCCCGGAACTCAAACGCGGAGATTTCAAAAGCGCATGGGGCGGCATTGCATCTCTTTCCCTGGGATTACCTGTTACTTGGACCGTGGCGCGCCGGCGCGGCTTCACGATCGAAGACCTGGTGAAATGGATGTCCCTCAGACCGGCTCAGTTAGCCGGTATCGATGCGACAAAGGGCCGCATTGCGGAAGGATACGACGCCGATTTCGTAGTTTTTGATCTTGATGAGACATGGGCGGTTACTGCCGACCGGCTGCATTTCCGATCGCCGGTTTCCCCGTATATGGCGGAGCAATTGACCGGCTCGGTGCGACAGGTATTCGTGCGGGGATATTGTGTTTTTCGCGATGGAATTTTTCCGTGCGAACGGCTTGGAATGGAAGTACCTGTGCGTTCGAGTGCATGTACAGTAAGTGAATGGGGCAGCGCATTGTCGGAACGGCCGTAAACCGGAAAGAAGCCCTGTCGAAAGTCACCGGGTCAGCGGAATACGTCGACGACGTCTCCCTGCCCGGCATGCTGCATGGCGTTACCGTTCGCAGCAGTCAGCCGCGGGCGTTGATTCGAAATATCCGTTTCGGTGATGGGATTCCCTGGAACGAATTCACGATCGTTCAGGCCCACGACATCCCTGGCCGGAACTTGGTTTCCTTTATGTATGAAGATCAGCCGTTCCTGGCAGCGCGTGTGGTCAATCACGCCGAGGAACCCATTCTGCTGCTCGCCCACGAGGATAAGGATCTCGTTCGTAAGGCGCGTGAAAACGTCTTCGTGGAGTATGAACCGCTCCCCGCGGTTTTTAACATGGATGAAGCTTTGAAGGCGAGCACTGTTATTTGGGGCGACGACAACGTCTTCAAAACGTTTTGTATTGACAAGGGCAATGTGGACTCTGTCTGGAACCAGGCGGATTTCATTGTCGAAGGCGAATATACGACCGAAGCGCAGGAACAGCTCTATATCGAGCCACAAGGCATGCTCGCGAGTTGGAGCGCCGATGAAGGCCTGACAGTACGCGGTTCCATGCAGTGCCCGTTTTATGTACAGAAGGCGTTGATGCCTCTGTTCAGTTTGCCCGCGGAGAAAGTCCGGGTCATGCAGCAGGAAACAGGCGGCGCATTCGGCGGGAAAGAGGAATATCCGTCGATGATTGCCGGCCACGCTGCGCTGCTTGCCTGGAAATCGGGTCGGTCGGTGAAAATCATCTACGATCGCGAGGAGGACATGGCCGCGACGACGAAGCGGCATCCCTCTCGCACGCGCCATCGAACGGCTGTATCGCGTGATGGACGGTTGCTCGGAATGGAAATCGAGTTTGTCATCGACGGCGGCGCATACGCCACGTTGTCCACCGTTGTGCTCTCACGTGGAACGATTCATGCGGCGGGCCCCTACCGTTGCGATAACATCCGCGTTCGAAGTACGGCGGTGGCAACGAACTATCCACCTCATGGCGCTTTCCGCGGATTCGGTGCGCCGCAAAGCCTCTTCGCGCTGGAACGTCACATGGATAAAGTGGCGCGCGCTGTGGGTCTTGCGCCGGATGAATTTCGCAAACGCAATCTTCTCCGGCAGGGCGATACGACGGCAACGGCGCAGACCATTAAAGAGCCGATCGATCTCGGAGGCATGCAAGATCGCGCGCTGCATATAGCGGGGTACGCTGATAAGCTGAAACGTTTTCGTGATCACAATCTCCATAGCACCCAAAAGAAGGGAATCGGCTTCGCGACGTTCTTACACGGCGCCGGATTTACGGGATCCGGGGAACGCTATCTTCAATCGGCGGTGGAAATCGAAGGCCGCCCAAACGGCACGGTTCGCATTCTCAGTTCAATGACCGAAATGGGCCAGGGGACAAACACGATTCTGACCCAGATTGCCGCGGAAGCGATGGGCGCAAGCTATGAAGGAGTGGAGGTCTTGCGGCCGGATACGGCGAAGGTGCCGAATAGCGGACCTACGGTCGCCTCGCGAACTGCCATGGTGATCGGTCATCTCGTTCATCGTGCAGCCGCGGAGCTGAAGGCAAGGCTTATTGAATCAGGTCTCCTGACACTCCCGTACACCCCCGAGCAATTTCACACAGCATGCGCGGCGTACCTCGAATCGATCGGTCCTCTCCGAACGAAAGCTCAATATCAGGAACCTCCTGGAATTCATTGGGACGATGCGAACTATCGCGGCGAAGCGTACGGAGCATTTTCCTGGGCTGTTTACGTCGCGGAAGTGACCGTAGACACCACGACAGGTGAAATTCAAGTGGACGATTTTATCGCCCTGCAGGAAGTAGGCCGAGTGCTCCATCCCGTTCTCGCCCGAGGTCAGATCGAGGGCGGTGTCGCGCAGGGTATCGGTTTCGCGCTGTACGAAAAAGTAGTCTGGCGTGACGGAAAAATGGCGAATAACCAGATGACGAACTACATCATTCCTGGTGCTGTGGACGTTCCCCCAATCCGCGTCTTTTTTGAAGAGATCCCATACGAGCACGGCCCCATGGGTGCGAAGGGCATTGGCGAGTTGCCGATGGACGGACCTGCTCCGGCTGTCGTCAATGCGGTCGAGAACGCTTTGGGTATCTCGTTTTCTAAGATTCCGGTTTTGCCTGAAGATGTTTTGGCCGCCCTGAGTGTCGCACCGGAACCTGCGGAGAGTCTCGCATGGCAGTAGAAGCACCGGTCACGTTGGTTATGAATGGCGAACCGCGCACGGTCACCGTTCACCCGATGAAGCGGCTTCTTGATGTGATCCGTGAAGATTTGAAACTCACCGGTACGAAAGAAGGTTGCGGGGAGGGCGAATGCGGCGCCTGCGCGGTCCTCGTTGACGACAAGCTCGTGAACAGCTGCCTTGTTCCCGTGCTTGACGCTTCAGGAGCCCGTATCTGCACAATCGAAGGAGTTGCGCAAGATGGCCAACTTCATGCACTCCAGAAGGCGTTCATCCAATGCGGGGCGGCCCAATGTGGGATCTGCACGCCAGGGATGCTCCTGAGCGCGCTTCAATTGTTATCGACCTACCCGCGGCCGAACCTCGATCAGATTCGCGAAGCGCTCAGCGGCAATCTCTGCCGCTGTACCGGTTATCTACGGATATTCGAGGCGGTCCAAACCGTGGCCGAGTTGCACGGATGAGATCGTTCGTTCCCGATTACGATCTCATTCGCGCTCGCGATGTCGCACATGCGACAGCTCTTCTGAAAGAAGGCTTCCGTCCCATCGCGGGAGGTACGGACCTGATGGTTTTGTTCAACGCCGGTAAGCTGCCGTACCGGAAAGTCGTCAGCATTCGGCGTCTCCCGGAGCTGACGGGCGTTGTCGTGTCGGAAACAAGCGTTGCCATCGGAGCGGCCGTCACCTACACCCAGATTCGCCGGCATGAAGCCCTGAACCGCGAGTTTCCGCTGCTGTGCTCGGCCGCGAGTTGGACTGGCTCGCTCGCAAACCAGAACCGGGGAACGCTCGGCGGCAACATTGTCAATGCTTCACCCGCCGCCGATTCCGCGCCGGCCCTGCTTGTTTACGACGCCGACTTGGAATTCGTCTCCGCCGCCGGTGTTCGTCGCCTGCCGTATCGCGATTTCCATTTCGCTTACAAGCGGATGAACATGCAAGAGGATGAACTGTTGCACATGATCCACCTGTCCCGAAATCATGCGCTTTCGCAACAGTACATTCGCAAAGTGGGACCTCGAAAAGCTCAGGCGATATCGAAAGTAGTCTTCGCGGCAGGGTCGGAGATCACGGGTAAGGTCATCAGTGACGTACGCGTCGCGGTTGGCAGCGTTGCTCCCGTCCCGCTACGCTGCTACAGGACGGAGCAGTTGCTGAACGGGCGTCGCGTCTCTGCGCCCCTCATCGAGCAAGCTGCCCAAACAATCGCAGCAGAAGTGCAGCCCATTACCGATATTCGATCTACGGAATCCTATCGCCGGATGGTCGTTGTCAATTTGCTGTCAGAGTTCCTCCGAACGCTCGAATGACCCTGGATGAACTGAACTCATTGAGCGCCGATGATCTAGCGAAAGCGCTGCTCCAGTGTTGCAGCTCGAGTGCCTGGACGAATCTTATGATTCAACGCCGCCCTTTTGCGGGTTCGGAGGCCCTGTTTCAATCCGCCGACGAAATCTGGTTCGCCCTTAGGGAATCAGACTGGCTGGAAGGGTTTAGAAGACACCCGAAAATTGGGGAGAAAAGCGGTTCGAAGTGGTCGTCTCAGGAACAGGCTGGTATGGCTAGCGCGCCATCGCAGCTTGCAGTCACCATGCACGAACTCAATGCGCAATACGAACGGAAATTCGGCTACATCTTCATCGTTTGTGCGACCGGTAAGAGCGCCGGGGAAATGCTGGATGCGCTGACCGCCAGAGTTGCTAACTCGCCAGAGCAGGAAATACAAATAGCGGCCGCCGAACAGGGCAAAATCACAAAACTCAGACTGGAAAAGTTGTTAGCCGAATGAGCGGGATTTCTACACACGTCTTGGACATAGCGGCTGGTAAGCCGGCTTCCGGCGTACGAGTACGTCTCCACCGCGAAGGCGCTGAAGTTGGTTCATGCGTCACAAATCAGGACGGCCGCTGTACCAATCTTCTGCCGGTCAATGTCGCACTTTATCCGGGCACATACAAGCTGACCTTTGAAGTGGGCGCGAGGTTTGCGGATAGCTTCTATCCCGAAATCGAGATCTCTTTTCGAATCACCGACGCCACAACCCACTACCACATACCGCTGCTTCTGAGCCGCTTCGGCTACACCACATACCGAGGAAGTTGAATGCCGAGTCTGACCTTCGATAGATACGGCAAAACCAGGGTCCGCTTGTTGCAGGTTCTTCGGACGGACAGTGGCCATGAGATCGTCGAGATCAATTTAACCATCCTTTTCGAAGGTGATCTGAAAGAGTCTTACACCAGCGGCGACAACAGCCGCGTGCTGCCTACCGACACGATGAAAAATACCGTTTACGCACTATCACGGCAAAATCCGATCGAGTCGGTCGAGGCGTTCGGCCTGTGCCTGGGGGAGCACTTCTTACACCGTCTTCCGCACATCGACAAAATTAAAGTCTCCATACATCAAATCCCATGGAACCGCATCGCTAGCCACAGCTCGGCCTTCACCCAGAACGAAAAAGAGCAGCCCTTTGCGCATGTGACGGTTACGAGAGGAGGTCGCTCAGTCGTTTCCGGATTCCGCAACCTTCAAATCTTGAAGACCAGCGGGTCAGCATTTTTCGGCTATCTGAAAGACGAGTACACGACCCTCCCTGAAACGCGTGATCGCCTTTTGGGCACCGTGCTCGACGCTGAATGGGTTCTTTCATCCGAGCCGGAAAAGCGCAATTTCAACGAACTGCACGCGGATATACGGAACGCCCTTCTTGATTGCTTTGCTCGTCACGAAAGCTTGTCCGTACAACACACGTTATACGCGATGGCTTCGGACGTCCTCGACAGCTTCAATGCAGTTCAGGAAATTCACCTCACCATGCCGAACAAGCACTGCCTGCTGGTAGACCTTTCGCGTTTCGGACTCGACAATCCGAATCAAATCTTTGTCCCGACCGATGAGCCTTCCGGGTACATCGAAGCTCGGCTGAGGCGCTGATCCGGCATGGGGGGATCTGGGGATCTTGGGGATCTGGGGACAGTCCACATAACCTCTGATCTTGAGAACGTCGAGACCCTGGAGCCACTCATTAGCAAATGGCGCGTATTGCACGAGTGGTGGCCGTCGGTTTACCCCATCACGTTACGCAGCGAGGCATTGCCCGAAGCCCCGTTTTCACGTCCGACCAGTCGCGCGCGGTCTACCTCTCTCTACTTCGCGAACACAGCGAGCGCCAGCAGTTGCGGATTCTCGCACATTGCCTGATGACGAACCATGTTCACCTGCTGGCAATCCCAGAGCGCGAGGACTCGCTTTCACGCACGCTGCGTTACGTTCACGGCCGCTTCGCCCAGTACTCTAACGCCGAACTGAATCGTTCTGGCCACTTTTGGCAGAACCGGTTCTACTCGTGCCCGGTCGACCCTGCAGCCGTCAGTCGCGTGTTGGCCTACATCGAATTGAATCCGGTGCGGGCGGGCCTGACAGCGGACCCAGATGCCTACGCTTGGTCGAGCGCTGCTGTTCATACTGGCGCGTACCCCGATCTGTTCCGTGTGCTCGACATGAACTGGTGGGCCACAGGCGAGTGGAACGCACAGTCCTGGAAGGAGTATCTTAGGGCGCCGCGCGGCGACGAATCGGCGCTTGGTTGACATCCATCCCGCCGTGCTTTGCTTTCCAGGCATAAATCGTGTACGTGCTCACGCCCGCCTCGCGAGCCACATCCGCCGCTTTACGCCCCGCGTCCAGTTGCTGCAGGGCGGCGATAATCGCCGCCTCGCTGTGCTTGCTCTTCGGCATCCTTCTTCTCCCTTCCTTCGTACGAATCATATTCAACTTCGTGCGGATTTCAGGGTGCAGGTCAATACGACAGGTGGGGTCGCGCTGCCTGGAACTCTGTCGCTAACCGGGTAGATGCCCAGGTAAGTTCTCGTGTTTGAAGGACGCTAGATGATCGAGAGTAAATCGACCAGACTGTTAGAATGCCCGCGTGCGAAATTATCGAATACTTTTAACAGGCGTTCGCCCAGCTGAATACCGGATCGCAAGTGTTGAACGAATGGCGAGAATACTTGAGCAGGCTTTTAACGGTTATAAGAGCGAGAATGCTGGCGTAAAGCCGATGACCTACGAAGTCTATTCAGACAATGTACTGCTCGCCAAAGGAACTGTCACACCCTAAAATATGAGGTGAAGGCAGAGAGATCAGGTCTGGAGGTCCGGGGACAGTCCACATAATCTCCGATCTTGAAAACGTCCGTAAATCTGCAGCCACTCCTAGGCAGATGGAGAATAGCGCACCGGTGGTGCTTTGCCGCACCACGTTACGCACAGACGTACGCCATCTGAGTGCTACATGTACATCGGATTTCGCCGGGGACGGATTTTGGCTAGCTTCACGGCTTTGTCTATGACGTCCGACTCTTCTCCCCCGGCATCACAACCTGAATCTCATCAAAGCCCTCCGCCGCCGTCGGAGGCTCCAGGTGCTTTGCGGTACGCAGTATGGCGGGAACGGGTATCGGCTTCTTATCTTTTCGATGATTATTTCGTCCGATCGCAGTCCGGACGGGCGTGTGGAAGAAATACGCCGAGATTCGGAAACCCGCGGCCTTCGCGTAATGTATGACGGGTGCTCTTGCCGCTCGCGTTGTGTTCGTGTCGTCTAAAACGAAAGAACGTCCTGAACGCAAGCACTCCTGGATGAGAGCCGATTCACGCTGGGCACTCCCCTGCACATCACGGCTGATGTGCTCGTGTGTGCCCGCGAAATGGTCTTGGAAATATGTCGTCTTGCCCGACCCCTGCAAGCCCACGAGAATCACTGCTTCCGCCATCGCTCCAGCTTTGGTGGTCGCGCGCCATGCAGCAGCGCCCCTCTCACCGGGACGTAATCCAATTCCGTTTGTGACCGTGCACACCGGAGCATGAGTCCGCCCCGGCTCATATCTCCACGTCCGACAAAATCCGCCGGAAAGAGGAGTCGCTCGCCAAATACCTCGAGCAGCGGCTGCGTATATTTCGCGCTCGCAACGCTGCCGAGCAAAACATAAGAGCAGTTCGGTCCCGCGTGCCGGTCTACCAGCTTCGCCGCATCAAGCAAAGCGTCCGTATAAACTTCATTGCTTTCATCCACCGGGATCTCGGCGATCGCGCGAAGTTGGTCGATGGTCACTGGCGTCTCCGGAGGAATGAGTCCGGCTCCGGGCACAATCACGAGACGCGACGGAATGCCTGGTCGTGTTGCACTGAACGCCGTCGTGTAAACCATCTTTCCGCGAAAATACAGCCCACTGATGAAACTGTAGATCTCGCCTAGGGTCGCCGTACCTTCACGGACTTTCATTGCCAAATCGAAAGTAGCCCGTTCCGCCGTTAACATCGAGTAACGCGGTCCACCCGCTTTTGCCGGCGAGAGCAGGAACACTCGATGAGAGCGCATAAGGTCGCTGGCGGCGCACGCCAACATTGCTGTCACGCGCTGTCCGGAAATTCGCCGCCTTTGCCCATGCTAGCCAAGCGGCTGCGGCCAATTCTGTTCTCTCCAGACATTGCTGCCGGGTCGCGAATTCATAAACGATGGATAGTGACGTTCGCCCTAGCTGATTTGCCAATCCATTGCGAAGCGAAAGTTGCCTTCGGAACACCCCGCAGGAAGATAACTCATGTATCGAGCCGATTCCAGAGCTAAGAAAAGGCTGCGAGCAGAAATAGATAATCTAAGCTGCTGATTGAGAGGTCGGCAACAAGCCGTTCAGAAGGTGCAAGGCGAGCATCTATAGCCGCGGCGACATATCCGAAAACTCGAATGCTGCGCCGAAAAGCTCGGGGCTTGACGATAAGGTCGTCTTAACTTTGCCAGTCGTGGTGCCTAAGCCGTCGGATACAGCGGCAGACGAATTTCCGGACTTTACGGGATAGACCCCTTGCGCAAACGAGTCAATCAGTTTAGACGGAAAGGGCTTGCGAAGAACAGCCGTTCCCAAATTGGCGATACGCGCACCGAGGATCCGGCGATCGCGCAAACGATCTTTTCCTTCCGCTCGATGGCAGTCATTTCGCCATCATGTCACGGCCGTGTTCACTGTCAGGAAGTCTTGTTGAACATAAGCGTTTCGTCCGCAGCTGCTGGCTCATAGTGATTGATGGTCATCGTCATCATTTGTCTATCGAGCGGGCGGTTGTACCACATAGTGATTTTCCATTTGTGCGCACCTTCGGCAAACTCGCTTGGCTTACCGTCCAATTTGCTGGTGAATTCCGATGTTATCTCCTGCCCCTCGCTCTTTCGCGTCTTGAACGTCATCTTGATCCCGTTTTCGACCGTGGCGATGGTGACCGTGACTGTTCGGCCGTCACTCACGTGACTTTTGGCGCTGTCCATCTGCCAGGTTCCATCAAAACTCGGCGGCTGCGCTTGTAGGAGCGCGGCGAATAAAAAAGAGATTCAGGCATCCGTTGGCGGCGAAATTGATAATCCTTACCACGTTCGTACTCCTTCCGTGAAAATGCATCGTTCTTCGGCGGAATTATGCAGTTCTTTGTACGAGACAAACACGGCTTCTTGTTTCCGATCCCGGCTGATCGCTCTCACCAGGTCGGAGAGCTGCATGGCCAGAAATTCGAGTAG
>JAFAUR010000492.1 GCA_019243205.1 Acidobacteriaceae bacterium
CTCGACCGCATTGACGTACGAGGAGTCGTCGGAAGCAAGAAAAAGCACCGCTTTAGCAAGCTCTTCCGGCTCGCCCCACCGGCCCAGCGGCACTACCGAAGAGACAAACTTCGCGTGCCTCGCGGATTCCTCTTCTGAGAGTGTGGCGCGCTGCCCGCGCTTCCAAATAGGAGTTTTGGTCGCTCCAGGTGCGACGATGTTCACGCGAATGCCGCGTGGTGCAAGGTCAGCGGCGATGGCGCGCGCCATCGAGACAATGCCGCCCTTCGTGGCCGCATATGCTGCATAGCCGGGTTGGCCTAGATAGTTGTGCACCGATCCATTAAAGATAATGCTGCCGTTGTCGTTCAGCAATGGAGCCGCTGAATTCACGGTGAAGAAGGCGCCATTGAGGTTGGTCTGAATGACATTCTCAAAGGCCGTTTCCTCGGTTAGGCCGGTTGGAGTGCTGCCGCCTATTCCGGCATTCGCAAAGACGATATCCAGTTTGCCGAAATCTTTGGCCAGGGCTGCGAAGAGCTTCTTGCGATCTTCCGCAACAGTAATGTCAGCGCGGTACCCACGCGCGCCGGGTCCCAGTTCGGCGATGGCCTGGTCCAGCGTCTTCTGATCGCGACCGGTGATAGCGACCTGCGCACCTTCTGCAATGAAAAGACGGGCCGTGGCTAGTCCGATGCCACTGTTACCCCCTGTAATCAGGGCCTTTCTGCCTGCGAGCTTCATATAGTGTCTCCTTTTTGATGGCCATTAAATATGATCACCATCATATTTGTTATATGATGATCATCATAGATAAGATTCGAGAAGATTATGCGCTATCCAGCCAGAGACACCGCTGCAAAACACGAGCGGATTGTGAAAGAGGCATCGCGGCTCTTCAGTGAACGTGGATTTGAGAACGTAACTGTGAGCGAGGTAATGAAAGCCGCCGGCCTGACGCATGGCGCGTTTTATGCTCACTTCGACTCAAAGCAAGAACTGCAGGAAGCGGCAATTGCGTACGGACAAGCGCTATCGGCCGGTCGCGTCCGGAGTTACGGTGCGACGAAAAAGGGCAGGCGGGCCTACGCTGATCGATATCTGGGCGCCTGGCACCGGGATAATGCAGCTGACGGCTGTACCATGGCCGCACTGGCGCAAGACGTGGCTCGCTCGACGCCGGAGCTTAAAGCAGCATTCGAGCAGGGACTCGAGGAAATTCTCTCTGCCAGAGGTGGAGATCGGAAACAAGGCATCTTTCAGACGGCTGCGTTGATCGGCGCGGTCGTGCTCGCTCGCGCAGTTCAGGACCCACAACTCTCGGACGAGATTCTCGAGAGTGTTCGACAGAAGGTCAGCTGATACCGCGGCGCGAGGTATGTGCTTAGCTCTCACATGCCCTGGGCGTCCGGTGGTTCTGTCCTGATTGCCCCTAAGTCAGGAGCAATCCGCCAGACCATATGGACGAGGGTGGCACGCAACACGGCGAACTGATTTCAGTTGAGTTCTAGGACCGACACTCCGCGGGACATTAGCGGGACTGACCCTATTCAGTTGTCGGCCTGGGCCGGCCCGAGAACCCTGCTGCGCTGCGCAATGCGTCAGCGTCGAGAAGCTTGCCGTTCAGCATGATGACGCGCGTCTGTCGCAGGTCGCCTATGCGCGCTGAAGGATCACCCTCAATGAGGGCGAGATCCGCGTCTTTCCCCACTTTTACCGACCCGACCTTTGCCTCCTGGCCGACCAACCGCGCCGGCGCGATTGTCGCCGCAGCGAGCGCCTCCGCTGTGGTGAAGCCCGCTTGCACGTAAATTTCAAGCTCGCGTACAATCTCGATACCGGCGCCGTCCGTGCCAGCGACGATCGGCACGCCGGCGAGGTGCATCCGCTGCAGCAGCGCGACCATTTTCGCCCAGCTCGCACGGTAATCCGCTCGCGTCAGGTCTTTCGGTACGGCGAACCCCCCTGTCCTGAAACTCCGTTCGGTGGTCGGCGGCATCGTCCCGACAAACGGTGCGTAGGATGGCGAAAGGTCACCATTGTCCGGCACGTACAGGCTTTCAAAAGCGACCATGGTGGGATCACTGTAGATATGTTTGCTCGCCATCGCACCCACAATCGTCTTCATCGTCGGCCCATCCAGGTCAACATCTTTGGCGTAGCGCCCAGGCCCCTCGAAACGCATCATGCCGTTTGATGCTTTGATCACGTCGTCCGGCATTGCCTGCATGATGATCCAGTTGATGTGTGTAATCTCATCGTAGCCGTCGTTGATTGCGTCCATGGGCCGGATGCCGGCTGGGATATGGCCGTGAACATGAAGTCCGAGTTTGTGGGCCTCGGCAATACTTGCAGGCAGCCACGCGGGGTTGAAGGTTCCGTAGAACTTGATTCCTGTGAAGCCATTGGCCTTCGCTCTGTGTATGAGCCTGATTGCTTCAGCCTCGCTCGTGGCCACATTTGCAACCTGCGCGGTGTAGGGCCCTTTCCCATCGATGAGAGACGATGGATAAACGTGCGGGAACAGCAGCGCGCCCGCGGACGCACGGCGCCGACGATCCATCGTGCGCTCGTCGTCGTTACCCGGATCCCGGACCGAAGTCACACCCATAGACAACTCCTGAAGGCCGGTGAAGTCATCGCCTACGTGCATGTGGCAGTCCCAGAGGCCGGGAATCAAAGTTGTACCCCGCCCCTCGATCACCCGTGCGCCAGCCGGGACTGTGACCGACTCCCGGGTGCCGACCGCGGCTATGACGCCGCGATCGACAATCACAGTCTGATCGGTGAGGAATCGCACCGCGTCTGCGTCGAAGAGCCGGACACCCCGGAACGCGATCGGTCCGTCCGGTGTCGTGACCAGCTTCTTCATCAGGCCAGGAGCCTGCGATGCCAGTGCCTTGGCCTGCGCCGCTTCCATTCTGGACTGCTCTCCAGCGTACGCATCCGGCAGCCAGGCAATGCCCATCGAGATAGCGAAGAACTTTTGATTTGCGTCGGCCCAGACCGGGATCGGCGACGTGCTGATCCCGGTGACAGACCACAGCGTAATGGCCCGCTTTGTCGGGCCAGATCCAACCTCCAGATCGGTCAGTTTCTCCGCGTGCGCTCTGCCGCCCGGCAGCAGGTCTAGCGTCTTGTTGGGTTTTGCCAGCAACGTGTCGATGAACCAAGCCGTCGCGGCCATCGGCCCCCCCTGGGACACATAAAACGCCGGAGCCGAATAGTTAGAAGTTCCAGCATCGATCGGACTCTTCCAGCGTGCCGCGCCCGCGCTGATTGCGAACGTTTCCGCCGCGTCGCCTGATGGAGTGACGCCGCGGATTACGACCATCGAGGGCATTCCGTCACTTCCGGTTTTGCCGTCCAAATCGAGCTCGAACACCTGACCGCGCAGGTTCATGCTTTCGCGCCCCAGGCGGTTGCCGTTAGCAGCGGTCCACATCCACGAGTCCCCGTGCTTGCCGCCCGTCGACTGAATGATGAAATGCTGCGCAGTCGCCGGCGGCTTCGTGAGGTCCGCCACAGGGGCCTGCGCGGGTGCGGCTAATACGATCAGCAGGGTGAGTCCGGCAGACATCAGCGTCCGAAGCATTCTGAACGTTCGTCGACGATCTGCGCTGCAAAGCAACAATTTGGCGGGGATTTCCATACAGATCTTCAGTAACAGCACAGTGTATATCGAACCGGACCTCTTCGCCATTCAGAAGAAGCTGCGGTACAAGAGCAGCAGCAACCGTCGCACGTGCAGCCAAGGTGCGCCCGTTTTGTCAAGCGCATAATATGACTTTTAGCTGAGATGACCATAGACAATCGTGCCTCAAAACTTAGCTACGCTGACACACAACGGTACTGGGGTGCGAGTAGAGATGCAGCGCCTTCGCGACCCGCTGCAAGCGCCTTGCCATCGGTAACCGTTCATTACACGTCTGAAGCGGTTCGGCGAAATGGCTGACCCGTATGTGGTAAACCCGCAACACTGTTTGTGGTCGGCGTCCGGCCTTTCTTCGGACTTGCCGAGTGCTGTTAGCGGATCACGCCCGCGGATTCGCTTTTAGGCTGTTCTAAACGTGCTGGGACTCGGTCACCCAGCCGAAGCGCATTTCAATAAGAAGCAGCGATGCTTCATGATTACTGCGCCGAAGGTCGTTGCCAATCACCTCAACAACACAATCTCGGGGAACCAAGCCGCGATAATCCCTGAACATTGCATCGCGAACAGTGGATTCAACACAAAAATGCTCGTTGTACAGCCGGTAACAATCAGATTCTTGATTCCGCCCGCTTCAGAGTGGCATCTAACTCGGTGTTATAGAACCCGCTATATCGGCTCTTATTGAGGATCACGTCGTCGCCCTGCGGCGTCAACTCCGACACTACATCAGTGTTCCATGTATCGCGTATCAAAACGACTGTTCGTTCGGTTTGGTGCCTTTACCGCTTTTCCGAACTCCCGCATGTAGATGCCCCAGCCGATTCGGCGAGTCCGCAGTCCCCAAATCCGAAAGATCTGGCCGAAAACCCATCTTGAGATAGATGATCTTCAGCTTCGAAGACGGCCAGCGGATAGCACGTGAGAGATAGGCTGTATAGTCGCCCGAATGGGTTGGATGTCAAAACCTCGGCGATCAACAAGTCCGCCCTTTGCGGCGAAGTCATTTTGCATGTCAACAACCATCACGGCGGTTTTAGACAGATCGAGATCGAGTCGGTCGCGTTTGGCTTCCACGCTGATGACACGACTCACGGAACCGGGTGTATTCACGGTTCCCACTTCGCCGGCCCATCCAGTCACTGACTCCGCAGCCGCACATGTCAACGGTGTACCGACGATGAAAGCACGCCGGGACAGAGGAACGGGTCCGTGCATTCGTGCATTCTATCTTTTTCGAATAGGCTGCAAACGGCGTCACCGAAGACTGGGCTTTCAGCACGGATGCCCACTTAACGGCATCGAAATGGTTTTCTTATTGCAGCGTAACCTCTGCTAATCGCAGGCGATTCGGGAGCCAGCAAATGTCAATCCGCGTGGGCACTAGTGTGTAGTTGCCCTCGGAAATGTTTCGCCGACTTGCGTTATTACGCACGCGTGGACCTGTCCCTGAGGAGCTAATTCATCGTCGATTGCCACCTTGGACTGGTGGAGAGAAGTCGCGAGCGAATCTCGGGAGACGCGGCGAACGATGGGCGTCACGAAGGCGCGGAATGCGGTTGGGATGTCACGGCTCAAAGCTAGCGCTTCGAGCTCCGCGTAGACTCCTCCATCGCGCTCCTCGAGTCGCGTAATGCTGGACAAACGCCAGATGAGGCCCGTACCCGTGTCTTCGGGGAGGGTAACCTGTTGCGGCGTGCCGAAGTGAGCGAGTTCCCGGATGCGGATCGTGTTCGAGTAGGCGTACCAGCGATGATCGTCTATGCGGATATAGTGAGCCTCACATTCGGTATCGAGAGCGGTTTTCGATACAACGGAATGATTGGCCAAACGCATGAAGAAGAGATCTTTCTCTCCCTCCCGTCCGTGAGAAAGCGAGTCGATTACGCCAGGGCGATAAATGCGCTTGTAGGAATCATAGTCGCGAACGACGCACAGGATGTTTTCGATGCGCACGTTAGGTACGAAGCCGGCGCCGAGCCAGTCGTGGATAAGACCATTGGAGACCTTTAGGGGGATGTGCTTGCCGACCGGACCAATCAGCGGTCCTTTTGTCCTAACGAATTCCATGCGGCCCGGCTCTTCCTCAAGCCAAAGAAATTTGGCGCCCGGTTGCAGGCGGGCCTGCATGGCGGCTCTGGCCTGCTCGAGGTAGACATCCCAGGCGGCCGCCGTCTCCGGTTTGAGGGTAGCCGCGCAAGTGAACGGAGGAAGTGCAAACACTAGTAGCAGCGCTCCATAGCGAATCTGACGCATGAAAAGG
>JAFAUR010000890.1 GCA_019243205.1 Acidobacteriaceae bacterium
TTGACGACGCAAGTTTACGGCAAATGGACGAGACTTGACGCGATATGCGCAAAACCCAACGATGCCCAAGAAATCGTCGGCAGCAGCTCCGATTTAGAGGGTAGCCAAAACCGGTGACGCTACGCGGTAGGGTCGAGGACTGGCGCGGTATTCCGAAGGTCAAGCCTATCTGGTTGCTCCCCGTTTCCTCTGGGAGTGCCTCACTAGCCAAACCGTAAATCCGTTTCCAGGCCCCGCCGCATCGCACCCAGCGTGCAGATTTCCCGCACTGGGCGCTCCTGTTTGCTTCGTATCAAGGTTTATGTGACGTATTTGGCTGGGACGGCTTTCGTGCCTGACCATCGATAAAGCCGGTAATCGTTAAAGAGACCGAGCCGCTCGTAAAGCCACTCACTACTCCACCGTGTCCAACCATGACCTTTGCCTTCACGGGCACGCACCAGATGCCGCCGAACCTTCTTTTCTACCCAGTGTTTGACCATTGCAAAACATCGACCCGCATGGCCGACCCGAAAATAATTCACCCAGCCTCGCAGAATCGGATTGATCCTCTCAATCACTTTCTTTACAGGCCAGCTGACATGCTGCCGGAAGACTTCCCGGAGCGTTTCGAACAGCGCCGTCCGCTTCTTCAGCTTTGGCGCATAGTACGGCCGCCACTTTCGCTTTAGGCTCAGTATGCGCCGATACTCGAATCCCAGGAATGTAAAGCTGTCTCCCTGCTTCAGATCCACCATACGACTCTTGTCCTCGTTGACCACCACGCGTAGTTTCGCTAACTCCTGGCGCAATCGCCGGTTCACCGCCTTCACCAGCCAGTCACTTCGCCGCTCAGCGTCAATCAAGATCACCAGGTCATCTGCAAACCGCGCATATTGAACACTGGTGGACTTGCCTCTCCGCGTGGTCTCCACTGCCTTTTCCAGCATCCGGTCTACCTCATTCAGGTAGAGGTTGCTGAGCATTGGTGAAACGATTCCGCCTTGAGGAACGCCTTTCTTCCCAGTCGCTTTCAGGATCATCTTGAGTAAATGCATGACTGCATCGTCCTGAACCCGTCGGGCCACTTTCGCTAACAGCAGGTAATGCTGAACGTTATCGAAATAGGCTTTGAGATCCAAATCAATGATGCGTGTCTTCTCTTCGACGATCGCTTGGGCCACTCGGGCTACGGCCGCATGTGCTGTCCGATTCGGTCGATATCCATACGACCCGCCTTGAAAATCAGCTTCGAAGATCGGCTCCAGGATAAGCTTCAACGCTCCCTGGACCACGCGATCACGGATTGACGGTATCGAAAGAATGCGGACTCTGCCCCCATCTTTCGGTATTTCCTTCTTCCGTACTCGCATTGGCTGATACGTGTTGGTAACTAATTCCGCCCGAATCTGCGCCAGAAAACTCTGCACTCCGCTCTGCTCGATAGCTTCAAACGTGACTCCATCAATACCAGGCGCCCCGTCATTACTTCTCGCCATCCGATAGGCTTCGCGCAAGGTCTCCATTTTGCAGACGTGGACGTATAGCCCCCAGAAACGCCAAGACGCTTCCGCCTTCGCCTTGATATAGAGGTTCCTCCTCAGGTCTTGCAAACTGATGGGCGCTTTTGTCATTTCACCCTTGCCTCCCTTGTCGTTGGAACCATTACAAACAGCAGGGCCTCTTCGCTCCACGGGCATTACTCCGCTTCCTCGCTACTACAGACCCGGCCGATTCCCTCTCGTCGTCCACCGATTTCCCGGTGCTGCCGGTTATACGGTTTTCCTGCTCCGCCGATTTCGCGACGGGACGAGGAGGGTTTCTCCAGTTGCTCAGCATGACCTTGTCACCGTGCTGTCCCTTCCAACCCCGCCGAAGTGTTTCGTCGCTTCAGTCAATTGCGACGCTCCATGCTGCCTTCGCCCGAAAAGTGAGGGCTCGGCCTTCGATGTAAAGGACTTTCGGGGCCACAAACGGGTTCACTTGCGTTACGGCCCGGTGACTCGCTCACCATCCATGAGATGGCTTTGTCAATAGGCTTCAGGATTTTCAGTTTCCTTCCTTCCTGCTATTCAAGCTACTGGGCTTTGACTCTTACCCAGGTGGGACTCACCTCCCACTGTTCATGCCAGCCTTCGCTGGACGCACACTTCTCGGTCCGTATCTGGCTTACAGTTTCCGAATTCCGGCGCCAGACGGGCTCAAAACGCTATCGCTGCACTTTGCGAATGACGCTCCCGGCATGTTCCTCCGGAGTAGCTCGAGTGAAATCTCCAGTTGATTTGGCGGGAGGTGCCGAACTTTTAGTTGTCTTCGAGGCCAGTTTCTCTGAAATTGCACGGTTCTGAGCGATGCGAGCAGCTGTCCGCTCCGCTGGGGTCATTAAGTGAAACGGCTTGTTCATACGACACCTTGATGATCTCGAATTTGCCTTCCCCAAGGAAGAAAGACAAATCTGTAGTGTCTGGGAACGCCACTCTCTCTACAGCCACAACCTTAAAAGACGTTGTCACGAAGGAGTGCAATTGAACGATAGTGACTCAGGCCAATGCAAGGTATACGGGACCATCGGAGCTAAGTGGACTTCTCGTTCCGCATCGTCACGAGTTTGTTGGAGCTCTTGAGCGTCGACGCGACTCAGGGGCACGCACAACTCGCGACGGGGCAAAGGCGGTAGATCGGTCCGGCTGCATCGTACGCTGGTCAAAATGGCGCAAACAGGATGCTTCGTCGGCTGCTGTGGCTGGAGCGAAGCACAGGTCCGCTACGTCGTGGACTTCCCAGCGATCGAGCTACAGACGACCTTTTACCAACCGCCGCCGATCGCTGTGGTCCAAAGGTGGAAGTCCCAGGCCCCTCCCGGCTTTCGCTTCTGCCTCAAGGCCTGGCAACTCATAACGCACACACCGTCAAGCCCGACATACCGGCGTCTGAAATCAGGAATCAGCGCGACAGAACGAGACCTCTACGGTAGCTTTCGACCGACAGACCAGGTGTGGCTTGCA
>JAFAUR010000256.1 GCA_019243205.1 Acidobacteriaceae bacterium
TATCCAGAACATCGGACCAGCGCGGCCACACCATCCGCAGCATGATCCAAAAGACCCGGTCAAGGCGGCTCAGCATCGGTCGCCGACGTTTTCGCTTCAGCACCGCGATTTGCTGGTGTAGGGCGAGCACCTCCAAAGAGAGGTCAAAGCGACTGCGAAAGAAAACCGAAAAGCCGGCGAGAATTGCGCCAATGATCTCCATCACAAAATCAGCTTTAGCATGCGGGGACAATGTCCTCGGCCAGCGCGTCTTCGCTCGGCAACCGTTGATCTCACAAGTTCGCCGACTTTTGACTACACACACGTACTGTTTCTGCTGGCGACGACGCGCGCAGAAATTCAATGAATTCCTCGGCGGTTCGTGCCGGAAATCCGTCTACCGTGTGGCCCATGACGTCGGTGTGAACGTGAGCCGTCAGCATGAATCGGAGGGCTAGCCCATGCGGGCTCGCGTCGGGGTCGTTGTCAGGAATGGTCGGAATCCCCGCGAAATTCGAGAATCGAACCGTAACCGCCGTGGAGCTCTGCGAAACATGTGGCGCACGCGTCAGCGACGGTGCGTCACTTGACGGAATGAAAGTTCCTGTAAGCAGGATTCCTTTGGCGTGAGCCGGCCGGAATCCGGATGCAATCCGTTTAACTCATCGCAGGCCTGAAGCACATGCTGAACGATCGCGGAGAAACGTCTTGAGTCTTCACACGCTCGCCGGCTCGGGATGTTGCCACCGCTCGCGATATTTCCGTTCGAGCCGCGCATTGGCTTCGTCATCTCCTACGGCCTGCTGTTTCTCTGCGTCCCGGTGAATCGTACCGCCGAGCCACATCGATTGATTCGCCAGAATGCACGATGCCGTCGAGATGTACCCCTGTTCGATGTCCGCGATAGGTTTCGATCGATGATCAATCCCCTTTAAGAAATCGAGCATGGTGATAACGGATCGCCTGAGCCAGTATCCCGAAGACGGCACCGAGAAAGATCTCGAATGGCATGTGTATCCGTCGTTCTCTCAGAACGTTAGCTTGAGCGCCCCTTGAAACTGTCTCGACGGAGATCCCTGCGCGCTGATCACCCCGAAGTTGGAACCCGTCACCGTCATGCTCGGCGCGTCGAAGTTCGGGTGATTCAACGCGTCATAACACTCGGCCCGGAACTGAAGTTTCGCTCGCTCGGTGATCGAGAAGAACTTGATCAGCGAAAAATCCCACGACGTCTGATTTGGCGCCCGAACTCCGGCGAAATAGATCGGGAATCCTCTCAAGTCGTACTGCAACTGCTGCGAAGGATTCCGGTTGAACAGCGACGTGTTGAACCACATATTTACCGACCGCTGATCAGCCGGTAGATTGATCTGGTTGGGATTCGTGCCGAGGAAAATCGAGTCATTAAATGCCAGGGGCGGCCCGCTCTGTTTCTGGATCAGTGCGTTCAGCTGCCATCCTCCAATGACCCAATCCGCCGCTTTGGGCAGGTTCGATCCGAAGGTCCTGCCGCGTCCGAACGGAATATCCCAGATGCCGCTGATTGAAATCCGCTGCGGCCGGTCATATTGGCTGATACTGCGGTACAGCAACGTGTCTCCCGGATTCAAATAGCTTGTCGCGTCCATGAACTTCGACCACGTGTAGCCTACGTCCACAGTAAAGCCGTGCGACATTCGCTTTTCGGCCCTCACCTGCAGCGCGTGGTACCACGAGTAGCCGTTGTTCTCAGTAAGGTTGATATCGCCAAACTCGGGATAGGGGCGAAACAGGTCCGCGCGCGTGATGGTTGAACTGAACACCGGGCTCAGACCGTAAAAGGGATTCGGGAAGGACTGCGTCAGGTAATTGATCGTCGCCTGGTCGCGGGAGCCCGTCGTGCTCAGGTATCGATTTGGTAGCGCGTTGATGTTTTTCGTATCCGTCAGGTGAATCGCTTTATTCCCGACGTAGGCGACATCCAGCAACAATTGTCCCGGCAGTTCCCGCTGTACATCGAACGTCCATCGCTGCGCATACGGCTGCACGCGGCTTGTCGGATAAACCGAAAGAGCTTGCCCTAGGTTCGTGGTCATACCCGGCGCAGTACTTGCGCCCGGCAGGATTCCGCTCGGAAACGGATTGTCGAAATTCGCGACGTAATGGAGTCCGTTGTCGTACGAAGCAATAATCGGCGTGGTTGCGGTAAACCCGGTCTGAATCGCGGGACTCCGGTTTACGCCGATCGTGTCATAGAATAATCCGAAGCCGGACCGGATCACGGTTTTCGAGTCCAGCTGATACGAAATGCCCACTCGCGGCAGAAAATTTCCTGACCCTTGGGTCCACCAATTGTGATCATCCGGGCCCGCAAACATCAGGCCGCCAAGCACCTGGAATTGACTGACGGGCAACCCGGGAACAGGACTCTTCGCATAGTTCGCCATCGCCTGCGCGGCAATCGGGTTCGGGTCCGTCGTATCGAAGCCCCGCACGGCCCGGTCATACCGTTCGCTCACGGGCGTTTCATACTCATAGCGAAGTCCGACGTTCACTGTAAGCTTCGGATTGACTTTCCAGTCGTCCTGAATGAACGCCGCCGTGTACGTATCCTGAGTCGCATAGCTGGCGCTGCGTGTCGCCTGCCCGCCCGAAGGAATACCAAGTAGAAATGACGCGAACTCCTGGCCGATCGGCGCTACGGCCGAGTTGTCCAACGGTCCGTTCGTGTAAGTCGGCAGGAACTGAAAACCAGGCGACACATCGTAGCCGCCATTGAAACCGAACGAGCGGTAGAGACGGAACTCTGCGCCGTAACGAAGGTTGTGGCTCCCGTGCAGTGAGGTCAACGTGCCCGCGAAGTCGTGAATCATTCCCGTCGTTGTGCCGTCGCCGCTGTTAAAATTCCCGAACCCGGAAAAGGTACCCGTGCACGCGCCCGTGCAGGATTTCGTCGACGCCTTCGTGTTCATGTAGATGTTCGGAAATGTCGCAGTCTTCGGGTCGAACTGCGAAACCATTTGCGGAGAAAATCCGAGCGACGCCAGATCGAAGCCCGCGCTCACCCGCTGCTCCGGTGTCGCTTCCTGCGTCAACCCATATCGCAGGTCGAGAATTGTCGCAGGACTCAGCACCAGCACTTCGTCCACTACGGCGCCCTTGTTGATGCGCGTCAGGTTCACGCCACCAGAAATATTGTTGTAGAACCCAGGATCCGTCTCCAGGTAATGGTCGTAATCCATCCGCACAAAAAGCCGGTTGCGCTCGGAAAAATTGTGATCGATGCGCCACACGTGCACGTCGTAATCAAAGATGTCCTTGATGCTCTGCGTGTAGTTGTTCTGCCCAGTGCTCGTGCCCGTTGTATTCGGAAGCGCGTAATACTTCATCACGTTCAACGCCACCGGGTCCAGCATGCTCGTCGGAATGATATTCCCCGCGAAAGGCTTTCGGCTGAAGCGGCCATTCGCGGCGACCGCCGTCGTGAACGGATTGTAGATCTGATAAGACGACCCCAGCTTCAGCAACGCCGAAAAATCACCGTTTCGTTCCGCCGGAGTCGGTACCGTTCCGACTGTGGTAACCGGCTTGCCCCACTGGTTCGATTCCCACGCGTAGAAGAAAAACGTCTTGTTGCGTCCGTTGTATACCTTCGGCAGAACAACCGGTCCTCCTAGCGCAGCGCCGTAGCGGTTGTCCTGATACTCCGGCTTCATGCCTCCTGCGGCATTCTGAAAAAAGGTCGGAGCATCCAGCGCGCTATTCGAAAACCATTCGTGCAGCTCGCCGTGCAATTCGTTCGTTCCGGACGTGGTCATCAGGTTCACCACCGCTCCGGGAGTATGCCCGAGGCCCGCATCGAAACCGCTCGTCTGCACCTTGAACTCTCCTACGGCCGACTGCGGCGGCTGAAACGCCACCAGCGGCGTGCCGTTTGAGGCAAACGTGTCGGGCACTCCATCGAGCGTCGTCTCGTTCGCGTACAACGCGTTTCCGTTCGTCGAAAACTGCGAAGACGCGCTGTTGAAAGAAGTCTTGCGGGCGCGCAGATTGGTCGTGTTCACCACGCCCGGCGCAATCAGCACCAGTGCTTCGGCATTGCCCGCCTGTAGCGGAAGATCGTCGATCCGTCGCTTGTCCACTACTTGCCCGAGCGAAACCTGTGCCGTCTCGAGCACCGGGGGCGCTCCGGAAACCTCCACCGTCTCGTTTGCCTGTCCTACCTGCAGCTGCAGATCGATCGTCAGATTATCGTTGACCCGCACCTCGATCCCCGAACGATCCAGCGTTTTGAATCCGGGATATTCGACATGCAGCGTGTACGTTCCCGGGATCAGGTAGGGAATCTGGTAGATTCCGTCCTGATTTGTCTTGGCCGGCGCGCTCGCGTCCGTTTGTGGATTCGTTGCCCGGACCTCCGCCCCGGCGACGACCGCGCCAGACGGATCGGTAACGCGACCGCCAATTGTTCCCCGGCTTTCCTGACCAAAAACGGGCGCCAGCAGGCACGTGAAGGCGAGCACGGTCGCCGCAACAAACTTGGTGCGCATACGAGACTCCTTACTGTCTAAGAACCGGGATCGAAATGTGACCGCTAGTTCATGCGTGGCGGCGGCGCATCAGACGAGGGAGTCGGCTTCCCGTCGATCGTATTTGGCTCCATCAGCTCAACTCGCGAGCCGTCCGGATCGAAGATGTTGACCTGTCGCTTGCGATTCACGCCCACCTGTACTTTCAGTTCCCTCCCGTAGTTCTTGAACGCTGGCCGCGACCTCAGAATCTCGATCGCCTTCTCGGCGTCGGGAACGGTCAGGCTCAAGTGATTTTTCGTGCCTCGCGCATCCGGCTCAGGCAATTTGCTGTATAGCATGAACTCCAGATAGTCCTGCCCGTCGGGAACACGCATGTTGATCCAACTCAGTGTCTTGCCGCCAGTACCGCGCCAGAACTCGTTGAAACCGAGAATCCCGTGATAGAAATCCATGGCCGGCTGCACCGCCCCAATCAGCACGCCCACATGCGCGATGTGATCGGAAATCCGAGTATCGGGCATGAATTTGCCCTTCGCCTGGGCAGTCCAGCTATCGGGCTGATACTCGACAATCTCCACAATATTTCCATCCGGATCGGTGATGTTGTAATTCTTGTTGCCCGTCTTTCCTTTGCCAACCTTGGCTGGTACTTTTACGTTCTTGGAAGCCAGGTAATCGCGCATAGCCTCCGCGTTGTCGGTGTAAAACGAAATGTGGTTCAGCATCTGCCCAGCCCTCGGAGGTTCGGCAAATAGCTCGATGTATTGGTAATCGTTGATCTTTATAAAGGCGATACGGACCGTGCCGTCCTTGCGCTTCAGGTTGAAGCATTCTTGATAGCCGAGGAAGTCGGTCCAGAACGCACGGGTCTTGTCCAGATCGGAAACATAAAACGCAATGTGCGCCACTCCGAGAATTTTGGGTCGCGGCGGCGCTGTGCCATCCGGATCGCGGCCAAACGCCAGCATCGCGCTCAGCAGGACGGCCAGAATTGCTAGCTTCTTCATCTCTCGTTCAGCCCTGCACCCTGATGGCGCCGGCTGATGTCGGTGCTTGTCGGTTATTCATTCGGGTTATCGGCTTGATCATAGATTCCGGTGTAAACGTTCCGCAATGTCTTTTACGGTTTAGATAGTAAAGTCTAAGTGTTCCAGTGACTTGCAGTACTGTTCTTTACGTAAAGAGACGGGCTCGGGTCTACAATAAGGCTAAAACCGGTGCCCAGGGTCTCGCCAATTTCTACTACCGACAGCCGCCGAGTGCTGGTTGACCGCGTCGCTCAGAGCAGCTATATTTCCCGGTCCGCACGTCTCCGTGATCTGCTCCTTTATCTCTGCGACCGCGTCATCGTCGACGGCGCCGAGGAGATCCATGAGCAGGAGGTGGGCTCGGAAGTCTTCGGGCGGGCCAAACATTACGACACGGCATCCGACAACATCGTTCGCGTCCACGCCTCGACGCTGCGGAAGCGCCTCGAGCAATATTTCGCCGAAGAGGGCAGGGACGAGCGGGTCATTATTGAGTTGCCCAAGGGAAACTATGCGCCGATTTTCCGCGAGCGCACCCTGGACGAACCGCCGGTCCCCCTTCCCTCACTCCCCGAATTACTTCCACGGGTCGCGCCCACTGCCCCAAAACGGAATTTCAAACTGACGCCTGTCGGTGTGCTTGCCTTTCTTCTCGCCTGCTGCACAGGTTTCCTTTTCTATCGATTGGAATTCTTCCGGTCGCAACCAGGCGCTTCGCTTCCCTACGCTGTGCGCCAGTTTTGGTCAGGCGTTTTCCAGCCGGGCGAGACGACCGATATCGTTCTGGACGATGCCGCCCTCGCTCTCTTCTCAGAATTGGAGGGTCGCACCGTTAGTCTCTCCGAGTATTTCGACCGCAGCTACCTCCGGAGCCTGAATGGCAAGCAGGATACTTCGCTGACTCCCGAGCTGCGCAGCGCCCTGGTACTCAAACGGCAATCGAGTTACTCCAGTGCGCATCTGCTCTGGGAGCTCAGCCGGACCGCCGCCGCTCTCGACGCGAAAGGCACCGTGCGTTTCGCCCGCGACTACTCCTTTCGGGACCTCAAAGCCGATCGCGGCGTGCTTCTGGGCAATGCTCGTTCGAACCCGTGGATTGAGCCGTTCCAAAGCCGGTTGAGTATTCGCTGGGAATTCGACCGCTCGACCGCGACCTATTATCCTGTCGACATTTCCGCCGGAACCGCCAATGCCGCCCGCTATCACGCGACCGGCGAACATCCCGATGGATACGCCTCTGTCGCGTTCGTGCCGAATCTCGGCGGCAACGGAAACTTCCTCATCCTCTCCGCGACGGGTGGTTCCGCCATCGGCGCAGCCGCCGCATTCTTGACAGATGGCGAAAGCGTTCACGCCTTGATCAACAAAATCGGTACCGGTCCGGGCAATCGTGTCTCCTACTTCGAAGCGCTTCTGCGCTTTCCCAGCCGCAGCCGCTTACCCCGCGATGCCACG
>JAFAUR010000332.1 GCA_019243205.1 Acidobacteriaceae bacterium
GGATCGACCAGCAGCGCCAGGCAAGTCGAATATGGAGACACGACCAGAGATCCTTCACGGGCGACGTTCAGGGCGAGTCCGGGAACGCCAAAGGCGGCGTATTGGTAATTGCCTTCCGCGTCTCGCTTGCTGTAGGCGGCTTCCGAGATGCCCCACGGAATGCGGCGTGCTGTCGCATATCGCTGCTGCACGCGCACCGCCGACCGCACGGCGCGGTCCAGCAGAGTGTTGGGATGAGATTTCATCCAGATTACCGGCATCAGGTATTCGAACATGGTGCCGGTCCAGGAGACCAGAACGTTTTCACCTTCGCAGACCGTGTGGGAACGACCGAGGCGAAACCAGCATTCCTGCGGCGCTTCCCCTCTGGCGACTGCGAGAAACGTTGCCGTTCGTGACTCGGAGGCAAGCAAGTCGTAACACGATTTGTTCAACTCGCCCTTGTTGACGTCGTAGCCGATCGAGAGCAGATTACGGCTTTCGTCGACGAGCATTTCGTAGTTCATTTGGCGGACCAGCCGGTCGGCTTCGTTGGCGATGCGCTGCAGGCGTTCGGCGAGCGCGTTGAGGCGTGCGCGGCATTCCGGCAGATCTCTGCGCAATCGTGCGACCAGCGGAGATGTATCGGTTGCGGGAACCTTCACTTCTAGATTGCGATAGAACGAATCGGCCTTCGAAGGCGTCGGCAACTCAGAAGGGAATTCGATCTCACTTCGAAACCCGTCGAACTCGGGCAGCAACCAGGGTGCGAAACTCTCGACTTCCGCGCGCAGTGCTTCGATTCGGGGCGTTACCTCCGGCGGCGCTTTGGTGGCGAGCGACAAGACTTCCGGAAGCCGGACCGAAAGTTCACGTTTCGTCGTCGTGGCCGTGAACAGCGGTTTGCCCTTGCGTTTTCCCTCGATGGTGCGCTCTATGTCGCAGAGCCCATCGAGTACGTTCGGGCGGATGACGGGCTCTCTCAGCAATTCCAGGCAGCCCTGCTTCAGACTCCACAGAGACGCGATCAGGTTGCCGCTGTCCACGCTCGAAATGAACTTCGGCTCGAGCGGCGCCATGCTGAGGTTGTCGTACCAGTTCAGAACATGCCCGTTCGAGCGCCGCAATTTCAGCACGGATTCGAGAGTGCGGGTGGTCTGGTCTGCGAATTCCGAAACGGTCAGATACCCGAACTCAACTGCGGCCTGCCGGGCATTGAACAGCAGTCCCAGGTTGGTTGGCGATAGGCGCTCGGCAATGCGATATGGCTCTTCCTGAACATTATCCGGAATCAGCCAGTTGTTGCCCGCGTTGCTGAACTCCGCAAAGTAGCGCCACGTGCGTACCGCAATATCCCGGAGGAACTGATGTTCTTTCTTGCTGAGTTCGAAATCCTGCGGATGCGGAGAGCGATTTAGCCAGATTGAAAGCAGCTTCGAACAGCCCCAGGCCAGGATGAACGGAAGCGCATACGGGATTGCGTCCGGCTTACTGGCAAAGAGATACACGCCGAGAACGATGGCGACGAGCGGCATCCAATCCAGGTAAGCGTCTACCGGCGTGCGTTTGCGAATGCCGAGTTCGGCTTCTGTGGCCGTTTCCCATTCGAGCAGGCGTGTGTGCGTGATGGTGCTGCGGATGATCGTGCGGACGATGGCGTCGACAGCAACCAACGCTTGGTGCGCGAGAAATGCAATGTTCAGGAAGATGCTGACGTGAGAGGTAAGAAAATCAAGGACCGCTTCTCGCGCCATCACCGGCCGTTTGGTGAAAGCCGCTCGCAGCAACGTAAAGACGAGCCGGAAGTAGATCGGCAGAAATAGGAGACACAGGGTCGTCAGCGTCCAGAAACGCGGAGTACCGGGCAACCAGAACCAGCCTGCGACAAGCAAAACAAAGGTCGCGGGTTCCACCAGGCTGCGCCGAAGATTATCCACGATCTTCCACTTTGATACCAGCGAGATGGGGTTACTTACCAGCCGCCTGGATTCGTCGGGAACTCGTCCGGACACCCAACGTGCGATCTGCCAGTCGCCGCGCAACCAGCGGTGCTTCCGGCGATTGTACGCGCTGTAATGCGACGGGTAATCGTCGATCACTTCAATATCGGAGACAAGTCCTGCACGGGCGTATGCTCCTTCGATGAGGTCGTGACTGAGAAGCGCATTGCGCGGAAATCTCCTCTCGAGCACCTGGCGCAAGGCATCAACGTCATAGATCCCTTTGCCCGTGAAAATCCCTTCGCCGTAGAGGTCCTGATAGACGTCGGAAACGGCGCGCGAGTAGATGTCGAACCCGGTTTGACCCGAATAAATGGAGGCCAGGCGGGATTGCGTCGCAGAATGCACGCTGATGCCCACCCGCGGCTGCAGAATGCCGTAGCCCTGCGTGACGATGTTCAGATCGGGATCGACGAGCGCGCTATTCAGCGGATGGGCCATGCAGCCGATCAGACGCTGTGCTGAACCGCGCGGCAGTTGGGTATCGGAATCCAGTGTGAGGACGTAACGGATCCGGGGCAGCCGGGCCATGTCACCGGCCTTTATCGGAAACGGATCGTACACGTTGCGCAAAAGCTGATTCAGGTCGAGCAGCTTGCCGCGTTTGCGCTCCCAGCCCATCCAGGCGCCCTCGCGCGGGTTGTAAACGCGATGCCGATGAAAAAGGTAGAAGCCGCCATTCCCTTCGCTTCCGTACTTTCGGTTCAATTCTTCGATCAGACGCACCGCCACGTCGATGCGATGGTCTTCATCGCCCGCCGGTTCAGCCGTGTCAGGAAGGTCGGTCAGCAATGCATAGAAGATGTTCGGGTCGCGATTGACGAGATAGCGGACTTCCAGGTCATCTACCAGGCCTCTGATTTGCTTCTCGTTGATGAGCAGAGTCGGGATGGCCACCATGGTCGCGCAGGACGGCGGAACGGCCTCCGAAAAATCGAGCTTCGGCAAGGGCCGTGGTGTGAGGACGGCCGTGACGAAATAGTTCATCAGTTCCACCGCGGCCTGGGTTGCCGGTATCACCAGCAGCAATGCACCGATCACTAAGCCGAAGCCGCTGTCATTCCGAACCAGGCTCATGATGAGGGCCACCACGGTCACAAGCGTGATGATTTCGATCCCGATGATGTACACCTCGTCGGGAAAGCGCCGGATCATATGCTGCAAAGCGCTACCGGGGCCCGGACGGTAGCCGATATCGGCCCGCAGATCGCACGAGCCGTTTGGATCTATCAGGTAATACCCTACGTGACGCAGGCGGCCGGCCAGCGCTTCTGATGCCGAGCGGGGCACCCGGGCCGCTTCCGCTTTTTTCACTGCGCGTTCGGCAAGCTCGGGTTCACTCACATCAGAATGCCCGGCGAGCCGTTGCACTGCCAGACGATACTGCTGGCGGCTCTCGAAATCCATCGCCGGATACACCCCCGAGGGGTCCAGCAGCAGAATGCGATGAATGGCGGACAACTGCTCCAGATCGTCTTTCCAATCGAGATCCCCGATCAGCCTCAGCGATGTCACGGCGCGGTCGATTTGGAGAGACGGAGCGTCCAGCCCCTTCGTGTGGAAGAGTTCCAGGGCCTGCAGACCAAGGGCGGTAATCGTTTCGAGCAGAACCAGCTTCAGGGCGGGAAGCATCCCGTTGAGCTCAGAAAGCCGCAGCGGCTCAATCTCCTGAACCACCTCGGCAAAGAACACAAACAGGTCCGGAGTCAGACGATTTCCCGTCGCCGCCAGCAGCGCCCTGGCCAACACCACGGGCCGGGGAATCGCTTCATCGCTTGCGGTCCGCACATGCGGTAGCTTCGAAAGCGATTTCGTCGCGTCTTCCAGATCGCTGACGCCTGTTCTGATCAGCCGGAGACTATCGTAGAGAACCTTCAGATCCTCAGTAGGCTCTGTCGCGGTGAGCCCGTATAACTGCCGCTCCAAGTGCCCAAACTTCCTCAGGCTCGTACGATAGAGCTGGCGGGGCTTCGAGGATCGCTTTCGCCCTGGTAACCACGCCGCCGAACGCACAGCACGCACCGCCGCATCCCGCAGTGCATTCCGTTCGGTGTCGTTCAGGTCTAGTCGGTCGAAACGCGCTGGGTCAGGTTTGAACTGGGTTAGAGGTTCGGGCATTCGGGCTTTTTTCTATCTATAGCTTGACGCTTGCAGTTCAAACATTTCGGCGTAATGTCCACCGTGGGCGACCAGGCGGTCATGACTGCCTTCTTCCGCGATCACACCGTCTTCGAGCACGATAATGCGCTCCGCCATCCGAACAGTGGAGAAGCGATGCGAAATGAAGAGTGCCATCTTGCCCACGGTCAGTTCATTGAATCGCTCGAAAACTTCAAACTCGGCGCGCGCGTCGAGCGCGGCGGTCGGCTCGTCCAGAATCAGAACTTGCGCTTCACGCAGATAGGCTCTCGCCAAGGCAATCTTTTGCCACTCGCCGCCGGACAGGTCCACGCCGCCTTCGAAACGGCGTCCCAACATCTGCGCGTACTTGCGCGGCAAACGCTCGATCACCTGGTCAGCTAAACTTTTTTCCGCTGCCTCCCGAATGCGCCGCGCATCATGCAGGAACTCGACACGACCCACGCCGATGTTGTCATTGGCAGTCATCTCATAGCGCATAAAATCCTGAAAGATGACGCCAATTTCCCGGCACAGATTCTCGATGTCGTATTCGCGCAGATCGATACCATCGAGCAGAACCTGGCCGCCCGTCGGATCGTAGAGCCGCGCCATCAGCTTGACTATCGTCGTCTTGCCTTGGCCGTTCTGGCCGATCAATGCGATCCGTTCGCCCGGTTCGAGTCGGAAATTCAAGCCGTTGAGAACTCGGCGTTCTGTGCCCGGGTAAACGAACGTGACATTCCGAAATTCGAAACCCTGCATAATCGGCCGCGGCGCCGGAAGAGCATGGGCCGGCGAAACGATTTTCGGCTTCATTTCCAGGAACTGCAGCAGATCGGTCAAAAAGAGCGCCTGGTCGGCGATGCTCGACAAAGTCGAGAATATCTGTGAAATATTACTCTGCGCGTTGTTCAGCGTGGTGGTCAGGAAGACGAGATTGCCGATGGTCAGGTTCCGGATGACCGTGTTGTAAATCACCCAAACGTACGCACCGTAATAACCCGCTGTGCTGAGAAACGAAAGGAGGGAGGCCGCGATCAGCCGCCTTCGGGAAAGGGACAGATTCTGATCGAGGATCTCGTCCGAGAGCCGGGTAAAGCGCTCGCTGAGAAATGTATTCAGGCCGAAAAGCTTCAGTTCCTTCGCCGCTTCCTTGCTGCCGCCCACCTGTCGAAGGTAGTCGAGTTCGCGCTTGACTGGCGTTTGCCGGAAATTCAGCGCATAATTCAGGAACGCGAAGTGGCTCTCGCCGAGGAATGCGGGAATCAGGCACCCAACGAGCAGCAGAAGCAGCCACGGGGAGTACCACAAAATCGCGGACGCCAAGGCCGCGGTTGTCACCGTCTGTTGAAACAGTCGGCCGATAGACTGAATCATCCCGAGCCGGTCGGTCGCCTGCACCCGGGCCCTTTCCAGCCGATCGTAGTAGATCGGATCTTCGTAAGCCTGCAGGTCGAGCGAGGAGGCATGCTCCATCACCTGAATACTGACGTGCCGCGTATAGCGGTCGGCCAGAACGCGGTCGTAGTAATCGATGATCCGGCCAAAGACGTTGCCTGCCATCACCAGGCCAAACTCGGTCGCAACCAGGATCCAGAGCTGCGGCGTGGGCGATCCGTTGTGCGCGACGATCGCTCGAATGCTGTCGACAATCATGCCGGCTACCGCCGCCGCGCTGACGGGTATCAGCGAGACCAGCACACGGAAGAAGAGCCCGAGGCCGACCACCGACGGACCGGAGTCCCACACGATCTTTAGAACCGGCGGAACGTTCTTCAAAGCCTGCAGGCGATCCCGCCATGCTGTCATGGATGATTGGCTGTTTTCTTCCACGCTGACTCAAGTTGAACAGATCAGAACTCGCCTCTGTGGAAGCGATGAACTGGGAGGTATGGTGCTGGCACCATTCTCAGTAGATCTACTCACTGTTCCGATTGTTACGCGCGGCTAAAAGCGATCTGCGCTCAGCGGAGACGTGGGGTCCGGGAACTTCTATCGAACTTGCCGACAAGCTTAGGTCCGGTCGTGCGCGCGTTCCGGGCACCCGGGATAATTGGGCCACACCACACGGCCCTGCCATCCGAGGTTGTGCATTCCCTGCCTCGAGGACCAGTACGTATCAGCGATCCATTCCTTGACGATCTCGAATTGAGAGTGTAACGGCGAATCGGACCGGCAAGCCGCGGTGAGGATCGCGTCCTGGTCGGCCGGAGCAAGATTACGGAATAGATCGTTGTGCTGCGACTGCGCCTGCTTGTCGAACGCAGATACAGCATTCAACAATTCGTGCCGCGTCTTCTCCGGCTCGATTGCAAGCACCAGGTCGATTACCTGGTTGCATTTTGCTTCTCTGCTGCCGGGAAGGATCCTTTCACCTAATGCGACCAGTGCTTCGTTCTCAGCAGGCGATAGGACCTGCGGACGCGAGAAAGATGGCGCGGTCGCCTCACTATCGGCGGGATGATGAACATGCTCCTGGGCCGCGGCGACTCCGGAGAAAACAACCGGAACCGCCGACGACTGCAGAAGAGCCGCAATCCAATCACGCCTGCTGAGACCGTCGCGCGGTGGGATGTGGGAAAAATCTCTCGGCTGGTTCAAGACAACACCATATTATCGAGGTAGTGGCTCCAGGTACGTACGATGTCATTGTGGTGGGTTCGGGCGCGTCCGGCGGCTGGGCAGCAAAGGTCTTGTCGGAGAGTGGGTTGCAAGTCCTCATGATGGACTGCGGACGGCCGCAGAAAGACTCGAATTTCACAGAACATCTGCAGCCGTTCGATTTGAAATACAGGGACCTCAAATTCCGCCAGCCGGTTTCGCCGATCATCGCCCAGACCCGGCCCATTCAGGGCCAGTGCTACGCGTGCACCGAGTACAACTACCAGTGGTTCGCGGACGACCATGATGAGCCCTACACGACTGCGCCGAACATGCCGTACAGCTACTTCGGTCGTCTTCGTGTCGTAGGCGGCAGGACCAACGTCTGGGGCAGGCAATCGTACCGGCTCAGCGATCTGGATTTCAAAGCTGCGTCACACGATGGATTTGGGCAGGATTGGCCCATCAGCTACAAAGACGTCGCGCCTTATTACGATTTGGTCGAGCGCTACGTGGGCATCACGGGCATGAAGGAAGGCAACGATGTGCTTCCGGATGGTGAGTTTCTTCCGCCGATGGGCATGTCGTGCATGGAGTGGAAGATGCGCGATGTAGTGAAGATGAAGTTCGGGCGCACCATGACGCTGGGGCGTTCAGCGAATTTAACGAAGCCGATCAACGGGCGGCAGGCGTGTCACTACTGCGGGCCCTGTGAGCGTGGCTGCATCACTCATTCCTATTTCAATTCCTCGTTTACGACCGTAAAGGACGCGCTCGGCACCGGCAAATGCGAGCTTCTGACGAACGCCTCCGCCTACAAAGTGCTCATGAATCAGGACACTAATAAAGCGAAGGGTATTCTCTACATTGATCGCCAAACGAAGCAAGCCAAGGAAGTTTACGCGAAAGTCGTAATCCTGGCCGCCTCAGCGTTGGAGTCCACGCGCATTCTGCTCAACTCGGCTACGCGCAATTACGCGAACGGCTTGGCAAATTCGAGCGGTGTTTTAGGCCACTACTATACGGACAGCCTGAAAGGCGGAGGTGCGGAAGGAATCGTGCCCGATCCCATCAGCAAGCTGTCCATCAACGGCCCGCGCAGGCCTGATGGCATCTACATCATGCGCTACCGGAACTTGCCGGGCCAGAAAAGAATGAGCAATTTCATGCGCGGATACGGTTTTCAGGGCGGCAGCGGAACCGGCTTCAACGCAAACGCGCCCGGTTTTGGAGAGGCGTACAAAAAAGCAGCGTCTCAGCCCATCGAAAACTTCCATCTGCTTGGTTACGGCGAGCCATTGCCGAAGTTCGAGAACTACGTCGAGATCGATCCTCACGTCAAAGACATCTACGGCATTCCGGTTCTTCGTATGCACGTCGCCTGGGGCGATAACGAACGCAACCTGGTGAAGGACGCGGGCGAGCAGGCGGCCGAAATGCTGGAAGCGACCGGAATCAAGAACATCAAAGTTCACACGGAAGTGCACCTTCCGGGAGATGCGAACCATGATGTCGGCACCGCGCGCATGGGATCCGATCCGAAGCAATCAGTTCTGAACCAATTCGAGCAGACACACGACATCAAAAACCTGTTCGTCATGGACGGCGGCGCATTCAATGCGCCCGGTTGTCAAAATCCGACGCTGACAATCATGGCACTTGCCGTTCGTTCTTGCGACTACCTGAAACAAGAGTTGAGAAAAGGCACTATCTAAAGACCCTCGATCGGTTCGGATCAGTTCCGCTATCCGAGCAGATAACCGCCGACACAGATGACTGCCTGACCGCTCGTCGTGCCATTGTCTCGATTGATGTTGAATTCGAGCAGATTGTCGGTGAACAGTTTCAGCGAGTGAGTCGCGACGTAAGTGCTCTGACCGCCGGGAGATCCTTGGGGCGTCAGTACAAGATCGAAATTCCCAGGGCTGGAACCAATACTGGTGTAGAGCCGGAGCCTCGCCCATTCTCCCGCCGGCACCTGAACGGTGGCGGTAACAAATTGAATTACAGCCTGTTTGCCGGCTGGAATCGAAAAACTCACTCCCACGTTATACGCGGGAGGCAACGGCACGCTTCGCGTTTCTACGAAAGAGTAGCTTGCACACGCATCCACGCACGGCTGCGGTACGGGTGCCGCGGCAGCCGGTACAGCAATGCGCTCCCGGTAAGTCGCAGCTACGTTCTCATCAGTCATTCAACTACCTCGGAGAAGATGCAAGCATCTTCGATGCCACTCTGGTCCGCCCAACTACTCGCCATTTCTTGCGTTAATAATCTCTGCGGCCGCGCGCTTCCCTGTCGCAATCGCGCCATGCACGGTCGCGCTATGGCCGTTGAGCTCTGTAGCTTCGCCTGCGAAGAACAAACTATTCTTCACAGATTGCGCGAGCGCGCGCCGTGCTGGTAGCGCGCCTGCGGGCACATAGCTGTACGCTCCGAGTGCAAACGGATCCTCGTGCCACGGATGGTAGTGCACGGCTTCGAGAAACGACCAAAGCCGCGGCGGCGCGTAGCCCATCACCCGCGCCAGGTCCGCGATCGCGAACTGTAACACGCTTTCACGAGGCTCGCCCATCATTTCTTCTGCGCGGGACGCCGCGCTCCAGCCGACGAGGATTGGTGCGTGCACCGGAAGCGTCGTCCACCAGGTTGGAAAATGTTTCTCGTCGGAGAGAAGAAATCCCGCATTAGCGAAGTCCTCCTGCGCCTCCCAGAATGGTTCGCGGAAGCAAACAATCACTCGAATGACATGCCCGAATTTCAACCGGCACGCAGCCTGAATCGTTTCGGGGATTTCAGGCGTAAACCTCATGCTGCCGGCCTGCAGCACGCCGAGCGGAACCGTCACAAGCACGTACCGCGTGCGAACACGGTCTTCGGTCCCGGCAAGCGCGGAACGAAAGTGTACGTCCGCGCCATCGGAATTCCAATCTATTCCGTGAACCACGGCATTCAGTTCCACTCTGCCGGTGTGCGTCGATCCGCTGCGCAGAATGTGCAGGGCCAAAGCATCGTACCCGTTTAGAATTCGATACGACTGATCGCCTTCGATCGCATCCGCGGCTCGCGAGTCCTCGGCGAGCGATTGTATGCTCACAATTTCTTTGCGAGCCGCATTAAAGCCTTCTACATAAGAAGTAGCGAGCCGCTTGGGTTCCTCGGCATGTTTCGCATCGCGGATGAACGTTTCGAAGCTGATGTCCGGACCCGACGAAGCTCGACGCTCCATGTCCTGCATCACTTGCCCTACAAGTTCCCACGCAGGCAAGCGTGCGTCGGGTTTGCCGTCTCGTATGCGAACGGCCCTCTCCGCGCAATCATAGATTGTCAGCCCAGCCTGACGCACGATCTCCCAAGTCTCGCGTGGGCGTCCATGAACAAACTCAGCGCCGAGTTCAACAGGAATCGGCGCCAACGGATCGTGCACAGTCAGTAAGCGCCCGCCAACACGGTCTCTCGCTTCCAGGCACAGCACTCGTAAGCCTGCTAGCGTCAGGTCGCGATACGCAGTCAGCCCCGCCGCGCCCGCGCCAATGACAACTACATCCCACTCGGCGCTCGACACACCGCCAGTGTCTCAGACGCCTTTTTCTTCGAAGTACCCCGTCCCGCGATTTTTCCTGACACGGCCGGCTTCATAACAGCAGCCGTTCATCGCAACGTAAACACCGGCCGGCAGCGTTTGTGCAAACGCGAGCGCACTGCCCAGGTTGAACATTCCATCAGAACTTCCGAACTTGTAAGGCACTATCGCTCCCGTCAACACAACGGTCTTCCTGGAAACGTTCGTCGATAATGCCATTGCGGTTTCCGCCATCGTGTCCGTCCCATGCGTAATCACAATCCGGCTCTCCGGCGTCCTGACGCATTGATGGATGATCAATTCACGGTCAGCGTCCGTCATTTCGAGACTGTCGATCATCATCAACGTCTGCACCTTCACATCCATGCGGCACCTTCCGAGCGCCAGCATCTCGGACACATGCGAATCCTTGAAAAACAGAGTGCCGTTGATCTCGTCGTACTCTTTGTCGAACGTACCGCCAGTAACGAACAAGCGGATCGCCGGGCGTTTAGCCCCGTTCATTACTTCTCAAGTCTTTGTATGCAATCAGGCTGCGATCCGCCGCTTCAAGCTCCGGGAGTTCATTCCCTTCCTGCTCGATCAGGTAAAACTCGACCTTACCCTTCGATTCAGCAGCCGTAAACAACTGCTTCCAAGGCACAGTTCCCTGCCCGATAAGCACGTTGAATTCCTTCTGCGGCGACCAGTCTTTTAGATGCAGCGAACGTGTGCGTCCCGGATGACTATCGATCCAGTTCACCGGATCTCCGCCGCCCGCCACGCAGTGACCGACATCTAACTGCAGCATCACCGTTTCATCCGTGTTGTCCGCCAGAACATCCATCGGCCGCTTGCCATTGAGTTCCTTCCACTCGTTCACGTGATTGTGATAACCGGCTTGCAACCCGTATCCATGCATCTTCTTATTGCCGCTGTTTAACGTTTCCGCAAGACGTTTCCAATCGTCCAGGGTTTTTACTTGGCCCGGGCTGGCCATCACAATATATTTGCTGCCGAGAATCTTGTTCAGCTGGATCGCCTTGTCCAGAGCTTCGCCTGAGAAGGCTTGCCGGCTATTGTGCGTTGAGTAACAGCGAATCTTGAGCTGGTCCATCAGGCTACGAATTTGTTTCGCCTGATCCGCGCTCCAATCAGAATATGGCGCGAAGAACTCGACGCAGTCGTAACCCATCTTTGCGACCGCCTCCACCGTTCCCGTCAGATCTTTTTTCATTTCGTCCCGCACCGTGTACATCTCGAGTCCGACCGGGATTTTCTCAGTTGCTGCAGCACGTGCGAGAGGTGCCGCTGCGATCAGGGAAACGAAAGTTCGTCGTGTGAATTCATGCGCCGATGCCATCGCCCATGAAGCTATCACACCGATTGTTAGAGGCTAAAAATATATTAAGCTCCGTTATAGTACTATCTCGAAATAGACCTGCTAAAAACGCTATAGGGAGGCAAATCCCGACCCGATGGGCATTGCACGATATCCTGCGCTCGATGTTCGCGAGCACTACCTACACTTCAAATTGGAGTTTCCGTCGCTGGGCTACCTAGCTGTTGCGGTTGCTGCGCTATGTGCCACCTGCGTCTTCTTTCTTCTTTGCCAGCGCGACAACTCCCGTTTTCTCGCTGTCAGCAACCCCACAAAAACCGTTAGCGTAAGACAGGCAACACAGTCAGCTCTATCTCTGTCACCGCGTGCCGACGAAGGTCCTTCCCAACCGGCCCCAGCTGCGGCGCCTCAGCGAGTCGATTTCCGGTTGCGTCGATCCCGATCCTTCCAGACTGTCGGTCCGATTAAACTCCGTCTCCTGAGAATCAATGTTCGTCGGTCCAACGCCGACCTCAGCCTGATGGTGAACGGACGGCGAATGGATCGAACCCACGTGGGACTCGATAAGCCGGTCCAAATCGAAGGCGGCAAGGGCTCGGGGACACCAGTCGCACTCGTCCTCAGCAGCTTAACCAAAGAAAGCGTATCAGGCTACGTGACGGCGTCCTCCGCGCCCTGACTGCCTCCGACCCGCAACCAAACCGGGTCCATCATCGCCAGGTAGGCGATCCGGTTCATTCGCGCGCACAACGGGAATCGCGTGTTCCAAAACCTTCACCTTTACCGGGATGGAGCCGATACGGCACGTCGGGCGGCCTAATGACCCCGTTCACGGTAATAGGGATCGCAGTTTGGTCACGTTCTTAATCGGCCTCTTGTTGGCCTGCTGCAATCTCCTCTGGATTCGGTCACCTGGCGATGCGGGAGTCAGTTTTACATTTGCCACGATTACAACTCCCGCTTGGCTCCGGCTTGGGCTGTGGCCGTAGTCGCATTCTTTGTCGTCGTATCGTTCCTGAACCTCCGTAAGCACGCACGGCTGACGGAACACGCAATCGTTGATCAAAGGGCACTTCATTTAGGAGAACGCGTGTAGTTCCCTATCGGAGATCCCTCGCGTAATCCTGGTGTTTTCATACACCTTCGCGATTGCGGGCGATGGTCGACGAGGGATTCCGAATTCACACCTGATGCGGAAGTCAGCGAAGCGTTTGCTCACTGTCGCTGCTCGTGCCGGTGTCGCCGTTGGCTATACAAACAAAATCATCGATGAACACCGGACGAGAAAAACGCTATGAGCGTGCGTCGCACAGTTTTCGACGTGGTAATTCTCGTCATTCTGATGTTCGCCACATTCAGGCGGAGGGCACGAACGACATCATCAAAATAGCCTGGATCAACGGAAGCCCGTCTTGGCCATGCATTTTCGACGGCTATCACAATAGAAGCTGAGTGATCAGCAACCCCATTCCGAATTCCCTTCGCGCATTGGTCTTGGGTGCGTGGGCCGGCACGTTGCTCTTGCTCGAACGCAAGCGAGGGCTTCGCCACCTGCGTGAAAGCAAATTCGTACGGGATACACGCAACCTGACGGTAGCAGCCGGCGCCGGCGTAGTTATGCAGCTTCTCGAAATGCCGGTCGCGCTTGGATTGTCGAGGGCAGCACAACGCCGTAGATGGGGAATTGCACAGCGCTTACCGCTTCCGCCTTTGTTGCGCGCTTTCGGCGCCATTCTGGCGTTGGATTACACCCTGTACTGGTGGCATTTCCTGACGCATCGCGTCCCGTTGCTCTGGCGCTTCCACCGCGTCCACCACATCGATCGCGAGATGGACGCGACCACTGCTCTTCGCTTTCACTTCGGCGAAATTGCCATTTCGGTGATTTTTCGTGCCGGACAAATGATTGTCGTCGGTCCGACTCCGGCCATCGTCGCCGTCTGGCAGGTCCTGCTATTTCTCAGCATCTTGTTTCATCACTCGAATGTGCGAGTGCCTCTCGATTGGGAACGCAGCATCGCTCGCCTGATCATGACGCCCCGGCTGCACGGGATCCACCATTCGATCGAACCCGCAGAGGTCAACTCAAACTGGTCGAGCGGACTCACCGTCTGGGATTGGCTGCATCGAACGCTTCGTACAGAAGTGCCGCAAGAACATCTCGTACACGGCGTCGCGGGTATGAGAAGCGATGCCGACGTTCAGATCGGACGTCTAATGACGGTGCCACTCACCGAACCGAGCAACGTCCCAGAGTACGACGGAAAACCCGTCCGTCAATCCTTCGACAAATTGACTTGATGACCGTTCGTGCGCACGTGCTTGTAGCGGCGCGCCAGCCAATTCGGATCGGCCCCGCACCAATACAGAAGCTGTAGCCCTGTCCACTCCGTCCACATCAGCAGGAAATTGCGATTCTTGAATCGCCGGGAGGAGGTCGTCATCCGGCATGCGAGGTGAATGAATTTCCCCCGCCGGCGTAAACGGCGCAGGAGATCCAGATCTTCAAACAACGCGAGCGGCTGAAAGCCGCCGATGTTTTCGTAAATCTCGCGTCGCAAAAAGATTCCGGAATCGCCATAGCAAAGATTCAAAATTCGCAGAAGCGGATAGATGAGCGTTAGCTGCTTAGCCGCGAGTGAACACCCGTCGAAAGTCAGCCCGAAGTTGCCGCCCGCGACGCCTGGCCGCATCAGCGCGTTTTGAAGATCCCGAAGCGCGTGCGGCGGAGGCGTTGTATCCGCGTGCACAAACCAGAAAATCTCCCCAGTCGCAGCCACAGCACCGGCATGCATTTGGGAACCTCGGCCGCGCACCGCCTGAACAACTCGCGCACCCAGCTCTCGTGCAACGGCGATCGTGCAGTCGGTACTCCCGCCATCGGCAACGATCACTTCTTTCTCGCCTTCCAGCGCGTGAAGCGACCGCAGCGTCGCGGGAAGCGCGGCTTCCTCGTTCAGAGTGGGAACGATGATGCTAACCAACGCTGATGCCCCCGAGGATCGGTGCGTACTTCGCGATCCATTGGCGCGTATGCGGAGCGTGCGCCGAAGAAGCACCTAATTCTTCGATCAGGGTCAGAAGATCCTCGGCCACGTCGACGTCCGGCAAAGGCTCGAGCTGCCTCACCGACATGCCACGCTGCCGAAGCCGCTCTTCCGTTCTCTCTCGGGTTTCCGGCGTGCTCCACCGGAGGTCCGCGAGCATGCCCGGCGGACAGGCGCGCAAACCGAGCAAGTAGTAGCCTCCGTCCAATGCCGGCCCGATAACCGCATCTTCGGTTGTGAGCAAAGCGATGCCGGACGCGAGATGGTCCGAACTCAGGAGAGGCGAATCTGCACCCACCGCAATTGCCGCCCCCGCCCTTTCGATGCCCCGTCTGAGAATGCGCTCCAAGCGCGCTCCCAGATCGCCCTCACCTTGCAGCCAGCGCGTTCCGGTACGAACAACACGAGGAAACTCACCATCCTCGGTCACAGCCAACACCGCGTCCGCCCCCGGCGTGGAAACAATGGTTGCCCATGTGTCGCTCAGCATTGCGGCCGCCAATTCTGCGGCCGCGCCCGCCCCGATCGCGGCCGCGAGCCGCGTCTTCACATGTCCCGCTACGGGCGGTTTCGCAAAGATACAAATCGGAATGTTGCGCTTATTCGAGTTGCCCGCCACAGCTCGATCCCGAACCCGCCGTGCAGCCGAAACAGTGCGGCCCTGTCGCGATGCGCGTATTTTCCAGCTCACCAAAAGACTCGATATCCCAGATCGTCTTGCGCGACGGCACAGGGCAATCGAGCATCTGGTTGAAATCGCAATCGTACAACTGGCCGTCGTACGCCACGCTCACGAGCGACCTGCACATCACGTTCTCCACCGTGTGCGGGTTGAAGTTGTCGGCAAGCAGTTTGTAATAGCGACTCGTCTCGCCCCCGCGCGCCAGCATCTCGGCAAACCGGCTGATCGGCATATTCGTAATAGTGAACAGCCGGTTGAACTCAATCGAGAAATTTTCGCGCAGATTCCGCTTGTAATCGGCTTCCAGTCGATCCTGCGGAGGCGGCAGCGACGGGCCGAGCGGGTTATAAACCAGGTTCAATTGCAAACGTGATCCGGGTATTCCGTACCCGAGCGAGTTAAGCGTCTGCAGAGCCTCGATGCTTCTCTCAAATACGCCGCGCCCTCGCTGCCGGTCCACGTTCTCAGCCGTGTAGCAAGGCAAGCTGGCTATTATCTCCACATCGTTTTGTGCCAGAAATGCAGGCACACCTTCATATCCGGGTTCAAGCAGCACGGTCAGATTGCATCGATCAATAACCCGGCATCCGGTTTGCGTCGCCGCCAATACCAGGCGAGCGAAATTTTGGTTCAGCTCCGGCGCGCCGCCCGTGATATCAACCACCTCTATATTCGGTGAACTCTGAACAAGCTGAATCACCCGATACGCCACTGGCTCGGTCATCTTCTCCGTGCGCTTCGGTCCCGCGTCAACATGGCAATGGTGGCAGGCTTGGTTGCAAACCTTTCCAACATTGATCTGTAGCGTCGTAATCGCTCGGCGATTGAATGCAGAGAATCCATGGGATCGGAGCCCCTGCCGAAAATCCAGCCGAGCATGGGTATCGATTTGAGTAAGCGACAAATCAACGCTCCGTCAATTTTCGAAAGGCCTTGATCGCCTCGGGCACAGTCAGCGCGAAAATACTGAAGTTGATCGCAGCACCGGCGATGCAATAGGCGCACCAGCTCTTTTCTTTGGCCGGCATCTGATAGAAGTACCAACCCGCCGCAGCAGCTTCCAACATTGCCTTTCCCGCCGCCAGTAGCGGAACTGCAGGCTGTCTCTCAAATCGCGCTGCGCCGCCAAAAGCTGCAATCGGAATGTTGAGAGCAAGACCAGCCAGGCTCAGGGTTCCATCGGGCGTCCCGAGCGCATAAGCCGTCTCGGACGAGTTCACCTTGTCCGAGTCGAAACTGTCCAGCGGCGGATCCGGAAGATGTTTCACCACCCCCGTTTGGAGCAAAGTCACCGCCGCCATGCTCGCAATCCCCGCAAGAGACAGTTGAATGATCTTGCGACGCCGATCCAGGTCCGGTGTCGAGCCTTCCTGCAGCTCGCTTCGAAGTTCAGCCGTCGAAAGCCCCGTCCCGAACGCAGGCGTCTCGCTCACACCACCACTTTAGCCCCATGCATCACGACGCTCGATCTTCGTGCGCGGCACATCCGCGATAAGAAAATCGCCGTCCCAAAACTTACCCTTTTTGAGATGCGCAAACTCCAACCTGCTCCCGCCAGCCACAGGGCAGGTGGTACACTCCCGTTGCTTACAAAATGCAAGTACGTCTCCCGGCAGCCCTGCTCATCCTTTCATGCGGTGCCGACGCGCAAACGACCAATACCGAGCCAATCGCGGTTCTCGAGCTCGGCGGAGCCGATAGCTGGAACATTAGGGATGGATCGAGCACCGGGGGTGATGTCCCGGTTGAGTTTACGCCAATCGAAAACTGGTTGGAGATGGAAGTAGGAACTACGCCAGTTTTCGCACCTCATACAGTCGAATGGGATACAGATCTGCTGTTCAAGAAACCTTGGACGCTGTCGAAAAAGGCAGAGTTGATGGTCGGCATCGGCCCCGAATGGGTCCACACGAGGCAATCCGGCACAACAAGAAACTCGCTCGCTGGAGAATTTGCGCTGGATTTCATGTATTGGCCCGGAGCGGGACACAGGGTCGGCTGGTTCCTTGAGCCAGCTTATGACTACACCTTCGGATATCGGCATGAGCGGTCCATAAGCGTAAGTTGGGGGCTACTTGTCGCAATTCCGTGATAGAGCCGCTGATGTTGCAGAAAGGACACTTTGTGAAACGAGCGTTTATGGTGACTGGGCGTTGGGAAATGTTCCGAATTCGCAATCTCGTTGCGTATATGTTCTGCGTGCAACGGTGAATTCGACATAGTTCTTAGCTTGTTGCTCGGTCTCGAATTCCAGTGCGGGGTGATCAGCCTCTTCGAGTTTTACATCCCATGGATTGTGGTGATTGCCACCTGTCCAGTTCACCAACGTCGCGAACCGCCGCCCGGTCTGACTGCATACGTAGAAGTCGTATTGAATGTCAGTCATGACTGTCTGATAAATCTTGTGATCCTGCCATGCCATTGCACAGCGAAGGGCGAAAGTCACCCTTTGCGAAACACGGGGCGCGCGCCTGTTTCGCGCTTCGCCCCTTTTGTTTATGAAACGACGGGCTTTCTCATAACAGAACGAAAGCCGGTGACAACTGCCCATACACAAAGCAGGTATACGGCTGCGCCCCAAAGATCGAAACCAATAGCTTGACTGTTATCAGGCTTTACAAGACCGTGATTGTTCGAGCTAAGTTCCACGAGCGCTAAAAGTACGCCAACAAAAATTTTGACAGTTGCTAGCGCCTTATTCGGTCGTTTCTGTGGCATTGTTGCCGTCAAACGGCGCTTTTGCCTTTGCACGGTGGCTTGCCGTTATCTTCGTACGCTTCGCGGCTCATGCCGCATTTCTCGCATTTATCGGTAGCGAAGTTAAAGACGTGCCCGTTTTCTTGTTGTGGCATGTTTCAACAGCTTACCCATTTCGGCACATTCGCTGCGCGGACGGCAAACGGCGGGGCCTGCCGGGAGGCTGACAACGGCCATAGCGGCATGGGCCTAGCGCGTGTTCTACCTTGCGGTAGGCCGTAATAGCAGCGGCGGTAATGACGGCTGCACCGTTCGGGATTGCGGCAGTTAACACCGCGAAAGTTTCAAGTCGTGTGTAGTCGGCTTGGCTTCTCCGTTGTTCTTGTTTTCCAAGAAGGAGGCCACGCCAACTGCGTCCTAAATGCGTTGTGATCCCAAACAAGGAAAACACCGATCGCTATCGGGTTCGGGGACGTTGCACAAAGGACGCGACGGTGTATTGGACATTGCGCCCCAGCAGATAAAAACCTGGCCCGAATTGCTCCCTGATGCGGCCCGACTCGGCCTAACAAGCCCGATAGCTATTTTCTAGGCTCATAC
>JAFAUR010000434.1 GCA_019243205.1 Acidobacteriaceae bacterium
CCGCTAAGTCCCGATTTTGAGTCGCTGGTCTACCCTTTCGGACTACACGTTCGGAACTCTAGTTCCGAGTTGCCGATCATGCTGGGGGGTAACCAAAATCGGGCACGTCTGAGCGTTTCTCAAGTGCCGAATTCTTCATCGAGGGTGCGTGCCAGCTTGCTTGACGGAGTTCAGAAGTCATGTACCCGTTCGGGGCTCCGCCACCGACATCGGAATCCACCCGTACATTGTCATGGCCGGGAATGAGGGTCACGGCAAGGTGGATGAGAGAGGTTACCATCGAAATGACAGAGCTATGAGATCCGCGCCGAAACGTGCAAGAGCGGGGGCGCCTGCGTCCATCAGCGCCGATACTCGAACGCCCGGCTCATTTCAACCTTCGCCGCAGGTGCCAAGCCCATAACCGCCCATGCCGTCGCTGCGCTCGAAATCCATTGGTCATGCTCATAGGGGAACCCACTCTGGAAATATGGTTGGAATTTCGGTGCGCGACTGCGCACGTACCATGACCCATCCGCGTACTGCGTCGCCAGCAAATACTCCACCGCTTTCCGATACGCTGCATCGGTCGGCTGCATGCATCCGGTAATGTACAGTGCATGCAGCGCCATTCCAGTTGCATACGCGTCCGATTCCAGGAATCGCGTTTGCGCCCAGCCGCCGTCACTGCGCTGTTTCGCCGATAAATCAGCCGCCGCTTTCTCGACCAACCTTCTGTCCGAACCTGCCCAGTAAAGCCCCATCACCCGATCAGCGCGCTCGTAATTTGTCAACGGCACCGCCGATTCCAGCCATCTACGTCCGCGCTCTATCCGCTCACGAAACTCGGCCTGCCGCGCCGGCCAGCCATAAACTTTCAGTGCTCGTACTGCAAGCGCGGTCCGCGTAATCGAACTCTCCTCAATGGGCGGTCGCGAAGCTCCTGCCAAAAACCACTCTCCCGACGGTTTCTGCCGTGCCGCGATATAGTGCACGCGCATGTCCGTATCCTTGCTCGCCGGCTCCCCCATATCCGCGAGCGCGTTCAGTGAATGCAGAAAGGGATCCATATCGCCCCCAAAGTCCATCAGGTTCAGTGATGCCGGTCCAACCCGCGGCCGCATCGCGACAATCGCATTCAACAGCACTTGCCTCATTTGTGCGTTGGCCGGAAGCCCCGCATTCTTCACCGCCGCAAACGCCCGCGCATCCATCGCCTGGTGATGACACCCGTAACAGCCACCGCCCTCTCTAAAGAAGCCTTGACCTGTTTGCGCCAGCAATCCAGAACTTCGACTGATGGCATCGGGTACGTTCTCCGCGCGATAGTCCCCTCGCGCCTTCACAGTCACCGGATCCTTCGCGGTCTTCGCTCCGGCGTCTCTCAGAAGTTGAATGATTCTTGGATCTCCAAACTTATTCGCCCAATCCAGCACCGATTGGCCATAAATATCCCGCTGGTTCACATCTGCTCCCGCCCGAATCAACTTTGCAACCTTCTCGGGGTCCGCATAGTCCGTCGCCACGGCAAGCATCAAAGGGCTCATCTTCCGCACATCCACTGCATTCACTTGCGCGCCCTTGTCCAGTAGCTTGTTAGTCTCCGAGACCGGCGCATACGGGGCAACCAGCATCAGCGGTGTTAGCTTCGTCAGCGCGATCGGACCGTTCTTCACCATTCCAGCGAAAGAATTGAAGCTGTTGACATCAGCCCCGTGCTTCAAAAGCAAGTTCACGGATGCAGGGCTCCCGCTTTCATACCCATACACATTCCACAGCGCTGTGAAATCCGCCTTGTCTTTCGCCTGCACATTCGCACCGTGCTCTAACAGCACCCGCACCGTCTCATCTCCGCCAAATCCTCCCGCCGCAATTACTGGCGTAGTGCCAAACGTGTTCGCTGTGTCCACCTTCGCCCCATGCGCAATCAGGTACTTGACAGTCCCGGCGTTCCCGTTCACAGATGAGGCAATCAGCAGTGGCGTCTGCCCCAGATGGTTCGCGGCATTCACATCCGCGTGCGCCTCTAACAGCAGCCGTGCCTTGCGTTCGTTGTAAGCGCCGTAGATCAGCGGCGTCGACCCCGTCGAATCTTCCGCATTCACATCCATGCCTGCGCGCAACAACAGGTCGACCGCCGCCGGACTCCCATAGAGCGCCGCATACTGCAGCGGTGTCATCTTCAGTGAAGTGGTAACGTGAGCATCTGCCGTTTTCATCAGCGTGCTCAGGGCATACAGGTCATCGTTGCGAATGACCGCGAAGAAATCCTCCGCACTCTTCTGCCCTTGCCCGAACACGCCGGACCCAACGAGCAGCGTAAAAACCATCAAGCCCCAAGACAGCTTCCGCTTCATGCGCACCCCGTGAATGTAAAGGTTATGGCGAAGTGTATCGCAAGTGATACTTCAAATCAACTAGCCGTTTGGCTGCCTGTCCGTTTGGGTGTGCCAGCAAGACCCAAAGCTCGCGTCGTTATTGAGCCGGCGCGATAAGGGGATTGGTTCGCGCACGTCGCGACAAAGTTGAACGCGAATCGGTCGACGGATTAGGTTTAAACAGGTGCGAGGGAGGGCTGGTTCCGCATGCGGTTCTGCATCCAGCGAAAGCTACGTAACGCGATTGTCCGCTAAACATGGCGATGCGAAAACCAAACGCATGTCAGCGGAATCGAATCGCGCAAGAAGGCCCAGTGACAATAAGCTCGCCGGCAAGCTCGATTACATGATCCTTGTCAACTACTCATTCGGAATCTTAGTTCCGAACCGCCGACGATACATCGGAAACCATAAAGCGGCGACCGGCACATTCCGCTCCAGCAAATCACT
>JAFAUR010000661.1 GCA_019243205.1 Acidobacteriaceae bacterium
ACTATCCATCCGTGCGCGCACCAATTACGTTCTCAATCTAGCTCTGTTTGCAGCGATAACCGCAGTGATCTTCTCCGGCATCCTGATTTCGCAGAAAGCGATTCCGAGCTTGACCGGCATGAAAGCCGCGCCGGCTATGGATTGGCGATGGGATACTCTTCACAACCAGTTCTCGGACATCGTCCTCATGCTGGCGGGGTTTCATTTGGCAATGAATTGGGAATGGATGCTCGCGGCTGGGCAGAGGATCTTCCGCCGCTTCCTGGAAGACACACAATGAAGGTTATCCGGCTGGTAGTGCGGATTGCCTTCATTTCTCTGGCATGCGCTGCCTTTGTTGCCTTGACGCAAACCTATGCCCATTCAGTGCGGGTTCCTTTGCCGGATCCGGGATGGCGGGGAGAACGAGCGCATCGTCCGTCCGCACCAGAACTCGGCAAATTTCCAGAATTGGTTGGTGAGAGTCTGGTCATTGCCACATATGCTGTTGCTGGACGCATCGTATTGCGACTGCGGCTTTCCCCTGTGTCCCGCGGCGAAGGAGAGCCAATTTTGTTGGGCCTCGACAAAGCAGCAAGGGCGGCTAAATCGTCCCAGATCTGGAAATAGCTCTCCACAATTCGCCCCTGGATGTTGCGTCGGTGTGCGACCGTGCGTGCATCCTTTTTCCACAGGACGGGGTGACGGGCAAACCGGAATTTGGGAATCGTGGGCGGGTTACCCGACAGTCGGAACTTCCTCGAACAGCATGTCGATGAAACGCAAAGTGTTGGCTATCACAACTTAGTTATCCTCAAACAAGTGCAGGAAGCTGCTCGATTTGTTGAATTACAAACGTCCATCAGGCCCAGGATCGGAATCGTTCTCGGCAGCGGCTTAGGCGCATTTGCCGATTCGCTTATTCATAGCGTCCGAATTCCCTATACGGACATCCCGGATTTTCATGCTTCGACAGCAGTTGGACATGCAGGCGAACTGGTGACCGGAACCGTCGGTGCGAACGGGCGCGGAGCTGCCGACGTTGTTGTCATGTCCGGCCGATTTCACCTATATGAGGGCTATACCGCGCAACAGGTGGTGGCAGGCATCAAGCTGTTCTTCGAACTCGGCGTGGAGCGTGTTGTTCTGACAAACGCTGCCGGTGGAATAAACCCGGCTTTCGACCCGGGAGCGCTGGTTCTCATCTCCGATCACATCAACCTACAAGGAACCAATCCGCTAGTGGGGCAATATGACTCGCGTTATGGCCCGCGTTTTCCGGACATGACGGAGGCTTACTCCGCCGAGCTCAGGCGGGTTGCTACCGAAACTGCGGAAGAACTTGGGATAACGTTGCAGGAAGGCGTGTACGCCGGATTGCTGGGACCTAATTACGAAACCCCCGCTGAGATCCGATTTCTGCGCACGATCGGAGCTGACCTGGTGGGAATGTCGACGGTGCCCGAAACCATCGCCGCGAATCAGATGGGTATGCAGGTTCTCGGAATCTCGTGTGTGACGAACCCGGCCGCGGGACTGGGAACTGGAAAACTGACCCACACGGATGTGCTCGAGATCGGAAAGCGCGCATCCGGCTCATTCTCAAAGCTGCTGACAGCGCTTGCGCCAAGGCTGTAGGGCATTGCGAAAGCGTGCCAGATTTCTCGTTCTGTTCGACATTGATGGAACGCTGATTCGGGGAGCCGGCCCGCATCACCGCCTCGCGCTGGTAAAAGGCATTCGGGATGTTACTGGGCTCAGTGCAACGCTGAACGGCGTGGCTACTTCCGGCACCTTGGATCGCGACCTGATCCGGCTGGCGATGCGCGCAAGCGGTGCCAGCGAGCGGCGAGTCTCTTTTCTGCTGCCCAGGATCGTGAAAGAAAGTGAAAAGGCGTATTTGCGTCACTGCCCAACCGATCTGAAAGCAAAACTCTGTCCGGGAGTTCCCGAACTGCTTCGCGCGCTCAACGGAAGCGACGCAGCGATCGCTCTCGTAAGCGGCAATCTCGCGAGAATAGCCTGGCGCAAGCTAGAGTGCGCCGGTATCAGGCAGCACTTCGCGCTAGGGGCTTTCTCCGGAGATGGGCAGACAAGAGCCGGCCTTGCAAAAACGGCCCTTGAGCTGGCAAGGGCAAGGCGCATTGTGGATGAACATGTCGGAGTCGTGCTTATCGGCGACCACCCGAATGACATCGCGGCGGCAAAGCAGAATGGATTTGGTTCGGTTGGTGTCGCGACCGGACTCGCCGCTGCGAATGAACTGGCAGACGACGACCCCGATTTGTTGCTCGACGATCTCCGTGAGGTCACGCCCGAGCACCTGCTCAGGCATGCCCGACCCGTTCCTTAATTTCCGCGTGTGTCTAGCTGCGCGCGGCGGCAGCTTCCTGGTTCTGTTCGCTGCGCTTGAAGAAGGATTCGATCTCCGCCACTTCTTCATCCGCCAACCGGAACTCGAGCGCGCCGATTGTTCCCTTCAGCTGGTCGGGCCTGCGAAGTCCGACAATGGCAGCAGTCACCGCGGGATTGTGCAAAGTCCAGGCCAACGCTACTTCTCCCGGTGATCGTCCGTGACGGTTTCCAATTGCACGCAGTATTTCAACGAGCTGCAAATTGCGACTAAGCAGCGGCTCTTGGAAATCTTTATCGCGGCTGCGCCAGTCGTCCGGTGGCAGGCTTTGGGCGCGCTCTTTGGTCATCTTGCCTGCAAGCAGGCCGGCGCGCATCGGGGAGTAAACGATGGTTCCAATCCCGTGCTCTCGGCAAAACGGGAGAATCTCGAGTTCTACTTTGCGCACTAGCAGAGAATAGGGCGGTTGGAGCGAAGTGACGGGAGCAATTTTCATCGCTCGCTCGAGTTGCTGGACGTTGAAGTTCGACACACCGATCCAGCGAACCTTGCCTTCCTCTTTGAGCTTGGCCATCGCCGTCCAGCCCTCTTCGATGTCTGCTTCGGGCTCGGGCCAGTGAATCTGGTACAGGTCAATTTGTTCGACCTTGAGACGTCGCAGGCTGTCTTCGCACTCTTTGCGAATCGAATCGGCTTTCAATGACGGAAAAATCTTTCGATCTTCACTCCAGCGCCGCTCACATTTGGTGAAGATGAAGGGCTTCTTTGAAAGTCCTTTGACCGCTTCACCCACGACCTCTTCGGAGTGGCCTAAACCGTAAACGGCCGCCGTATCGATCCAGTTAATTCCAGCATCGATGGCAGCCCGAATGGCAGCTGCGGATTCGGCATCGTCCTGATCTCCCCAGGAAAACTGCCAGCCCGAACCGCCCATGGCCCAGGCGCCAACACCGAGAGGCGTAATACTCAGATCGCTGTTTCCAAGTTTTCGTAATTCAGTCATATTGTGAACGCGAGTAGCTTTCTCAAGTATGCACGCCAGCTACTTCAGCTTTTCGAGGGTCGCATAGTTCTTAAAGTGTGATCGAAGGGCGTAATCGAAGTTTCCGGAATCGCAAGGGGGGTATGCCTCGCCCCGATAATAGGTAAGTCCGAAGAGCCAATCGCGGTTTGTGCCGCCATCACAAATCAAAGCGCGTTCGTGTTTCAGACGGCGCCACATCGACCGTGCGGACACCTGCTGGTCCAGCGCGGGGAACGCGATTTGCTTCACGTATATGCCCGCGGTAACGACGGTCAACACCAGCATTGGAGCTTTCCATTGCCGGCGGGCAAGGACCACTGCAGCAAGGGGCAACAGAATGTAAAACAGTTCCGTTCGCGAAGGGGCGCTCAACGCAGCGAGTGTAAATTTGCCGGCGGACAGCGAGGCCGGCAGCAGTGTCGCTGCAAAGGGTAGGGATGTAACGAGCAGCGCGCAAGCGATGAGATAACCGCGCGGTAGCGCAATCACCCTGTGTTTTTGGAAGACCGCGCCGAGCATCAAAAACAGGGCGGGTAGAAGCGGAAGCAGGTAACCCGGCAATTTGTTTCGAGAAATGCTGAAGAAAAGCAAGCCGAATAGAACAATGGCGGCGAGGAATTGCAATCTGCGGTCCCAAGATTCCTTACGTAGCAGCAATAGAAGCGGCGTCCAGGGAAACACGGCGACCAGCAGAACAGGCAAGTAGTAATAGGGCGGCTGAATATGCTGGAGCGCGTTTGAATATAGGCGCTCCAGATGGTGTTTCAGGAAGAACTCCTGAAAGAAGGCATAACCGTTTGCACGGTAAACAGCGATGTACCACGGCCCGGCAACCAGCAAGCATCCCGCAGCGGCGGTCCACCAGTCGCGCCAGAAACAGCGCAAAAACCAGAGCATCGGAACACAGAGCGCGATCGGAACCAGCCCCTTCGCCAACGTGGCCGCCCCCAGGCTAGCTCCGATACAGAAGAAGCGCATGCGAAGCTTTTGTGTTCGGGCTTCAGCGCGAAGAAGTGGGAGCGCGAGTAGTACGGATGCGGCGAAAAACACTGCGAGCGGGAGATCGGTCAGGCAGAGATTACTAAATGCCAACCACCCCGCCGAAGTCGCCAGGCAAAATGTCGCGACGGCCGCACTGTCCCATCCGAATTCGTTGCGTACCGAAACGAAGAAGAAGCCCAGGAAAATCAGGCTGAGAATGGCGACCGGCAGCCGTCCGCACAGATCCGGTCCCAGGCCGGCAAAGGCGCCCAGCGCGGTCATCCAATAGAGAAGCGGCGGTTTCTCAAACCACGGTGATCCCCAAAGCCGGGGTGTGACGAAGTCGTCGGTTTGCGCCATGGCCCTGCCGATAGCGGCATAGCGCGGCTCATCGGGCCCGAGAACACCAACACCGTTCAGATTGAAAAGGTAGAGGGCTATCACTCCGGCGCCTATCGTGGATGCCGGCAGATAGCGGCGTAACAGAGACAACTATAAGTATACGGGCCAATTAACTTACGCTTCGCCGTGGACTTCCTTTCGAAGCGACCCGCCTCGTCGGGCGATACCCGTAGTTTTCCGGAAGCCCGGTTCGCGATTACGGTTGCGGTTCTCGCAAGGCTGTGCCACCGGACGATGCTCGCATGGCAAACTGGTTTCCGCAAATTCTATGGATGTCCAGATCGTTGAATTTCCGGAGACGAAAGTTGCCGCGATTGAGCATCTTGGCCCGCCGGCGCTCGAACATGAAACCGTACGCAAGCTAATCGCCTGGAAGCTCGAGAATCGGCTGTTGGATCCGCTTAGATATCGAAGCTACGGCATTCACTATACAGATCCTCGGATCACGCCGCCCTTCGAGCACAGAGTTGAGTTCTGCATTTCTGTTGAGGAGGATGTGGGCCCAAACCCCTTCGGCATCACGACGAAAATGATTCCGCGTTGCAGGTGCGCGCGCGTCCGAGACATTGGCTCCCGCTTCTACAACCGAGCGGCGGTTTATCTAGGTGAGATCTGGCTGCCCGAAAGCGGGGAAACACTCGGCGATTTCCCAATCTTCTTCCACTACGTCAACGTTGGCCCGAATGTGTGGGAAGAAGAAATGATCACCGACGTTTATTTGCCGCTGGGATCGAGGAAGGTCGAGAAGGCACTGGTCGATTGAACCAAGCCGACAACTTGGCAGATGCTGCACCCCGCTTGTACTATGTACGAATATGGTATACACTGTACGAAAGGTCCGGGCTTTGGCGAAAGCAAGTGCTTCCATATCTGTCCGTCGCGTAACCAAAAGTGACGACTCCACCTGGAGCTCGCTCTCCCGCGAGAACAACGAACACGCGCTCACGGTCGAGCGCATCGTTGCTGCCGGTATCTCACTCGCCGATCGCGAAGGTCTCGACGGCCTATCCGTCCGAAGAATCGCCGCCGACCTTCAATCGAGCCCCATGGCTCTCTATCACTACGTTCCGAGCAAGCGTGATCTCCTCAACCTCATGCTGGACGCAGTAAACGCCGAGTTCAAGGCGCCCCGAGAGCCGGTAGCCAGCTGGCGCGACGTACTGACGCATTTCGCCTGGGAGAGCAGACGCTGTTTGATGAATCACCCGTGGGTCGGTGTCCTCCGCACTGCCGATCCTGAGTACGGGCCGGAATCCATTCGCATCCTGGAATGGCTGCTCACAAGTTTGTTGGAAAGCGGGCTCGATCGCAAAATCGCCGCGAGGACCCTGGGCATTCTATACGTATTCGTCAATGGCTTCGTGGCGGCGGAGCTCGCGAATAGCGGAAGACCGGCGCATTTCTCAAAGCCAGTGCTCTCGACCGGAAAGTTTCCCCATGTAGCGCGCTTCGCAGCGGAACACACCGAAGAACCAGACGACCAAGGCTTCAAACGTGCACTCACCTGGATTCTAGACGGCATTGCAGCCGACATCGAAAGCCAACCGCCGAAAAAACCCAAACGACTAAATACGAGGAAGTAAATCGAACCTAATGTCCCGCAACCAATCCCGCCGGTCCTTTCTTCAGGGCACGGTTTCGTCTGTCTCCGCTTCTCAGCTCCTGCTTGCTGCGCGCTCTATGAATGCAAATCCCTTGAATCTGCCTATCGGGCTTCAACTGTATACAGTCGGCAAAGAAATGGATAGCGATCCTGCCGGCACGCTGAAGAAAGTCGCGGAAATCGGCTATAAAAACGTCGAACTCTCGCCGATGGGAAAGACTCCGGTTTCCGAGATGAAAAAGCTTCTGGCCGACAACGGCCTCAAGAGCCCGTCGGGTCATTTCATGCTCCCCGATCTGATGAAGGATCTGCAGCGCAATTTAGACGCAGCAAGAGAGATTGGGCAGGAAGATGTCATCGTCACCGTGCCATTCGTCGCCGATCCCTCTCGCCTGCAAGGAGCGGATCAGATGGCGGCCTTTCTACATATGCTGAACAGCCTGACCCTCGACGATTGGAAGTGGAACGCAGAGCAGTTCAACAAGATCGGCGAACAAGTAAAGAAGGCCGGCCTGCAGCTCGGGTATCACAATCATAACTTCGAGTTCAAAAAGTACGGGTCCACGACCGGCTATGACGAATTTTTGCGCCTGACGGACCCCAACCTGGTGAAGCTGGAACTCGACTGCGGTTGGGTCACTGTTGCCGGGCACGACCCCGTCGCCTACCTCGACAAGTTCCCCGATCGCTACCGATATTTACACATCAAAGACTTCAAAGAGGGCTTCACGCCGCGCACTACTTTGATGGACCAGAATCCCGGGGCTCCTGTTCCTACCGAACTTGGCCGTGGTTCCATTGATTACCGCAGAATCTTTGCTGCCGCAAACAAGACGAAGATCCGCGCCTACTACGTCGAACAGGAGCCACCCTTCACCGAGATGCCGGCCCTTGACGCAATCAAGATAGATTACGACTATCTCAAGAGCCTGCATTCTTAACCGAAAGAGGAAGCGATGTTCATTCGTTGCCTTGGCCTTGGGGCCGCCTTCCTTACCGTTGTCTCTCTGAACGCGCGCCAGGCCGACCAGGCCGCCAGTGCTGAAAAGCAGAGAACGGCTGCCCAACAAGAAAAAGATCCCACGCAAAAACACAAGACAGATACGGCTGTAGCGGATCTTTTGGGAGGTCCGAAACTAGATCCCGCTGCTGTGGAACGCGGCCGCAAAGTGTTTGTGCCCACTTGCGGGTTCTGCCACGGCAATGATGCACACGGAAAGAGCGGACCGGATCTGGTTCGATCCGCGCTCGTGCTTCACGACAAAGGCGGCGACACGATTGGACCGATAATTCGCAACGGCCGCCCGGATCGGGGCATGCCTGCCTTCTCATCTTTAACCTCGGAACAGATTGCTGACATCTCCACCTTCCTTCATTCGCGCGCGGGCGACGTCTCGAATCGTTTCGCCTACAAGATCGGAAACATCATCACGGGAAATCCGCAAAAGGGCTCCGCGTTCTTTAATGGCGCAGGCCACTGCGACAGCTGCCATTCACCCACCGGGGATCTCGCGCACATAGCTGGCAAGTACGACGCAGTCGAACTCCAGCGCCGTATGCTTTATCCCGTGCCGAACGTGATCGATGCCTTGATGGGCAAAGCCGTGAAGCCTTCGGCCCCCACCAACGTCACGGTAACGCTCGCGTCCGGCAACAAGGTCTCGGGCACCCTCGATCATCTTGATGAATTCAACGTTTCGCTGCACGATTCCGAAGGCTGGTACCACTCCTATCCGCGTGACCAGGTGCAGGTTGACGTCAAAGATCCGCGTGCGGCACATGAGGCCCTGCTGCCTAAGTACACCGACGAAGACATGCATAATGTCCTTGCTTATTTGGAGACTCTGAAATGAGAGTTCAGGCCCTTGCGCTTGCACTGTTACTCGCGCCTGCCAACTTCTTCGCGCAGGAACTGAATCCGCTGAAGTTGCTGAATCCCGGCCAGGATACCTGGCCAACGTACAATGGCGACTACTCTGGACAGCGTCATAGTGCGCTTGACCAGATCAACAAATCGAACGTTGGCTTGCTCGGCACTGCATGGACGTATCACGCGACCAACTACGGCGCCGGCGGGTTCGGCTCTATTATCAAATCCACTCCGCTCGAAGTGAACGGCGTGTTGTATTTCACTATGCCTGACAACGTCTGGGCTGTCGACGCACGCACCGGGCGCGAAATCTGGCACTTCAAATATCCGCCGAACGAAGGCGGCCACATCGGCCAGCGCGGCGTCGCTATGTGGGGCAATTGGCTCTACTTTGAAACACCCGATTGCAATCTAATTTCTCTCAACGCCAAAGACGGCAAGGAGCGCTGGCGCAAGAGCATCGCCGACGTAAAGCTGGAATATTTTTGCACGGTGTCGCCGCTCGTCGTCGGCAACCATATTGTCGCCGGCGTGGGCGGTGATTCACTAGACAACCCGGGCTATCTCGAATCGCGCGATCCCGAAACCGGAGACGTGCAGTGGCATTGGAATACGGAGCCTAGAGCCGGAGAGCCGGGCTCCGAATCTTGGCCCGACGATGATGCGCGTGGTCACGGCGGCGGCATGACCTGGATGACCGGCACCTACGATCCTGATCTGCACCTCATCTATTGGGGAACCGGTAACCCCAATCCCGTTCACGCCGGTGCAGCGCGTAAGGGGGACAACCTCTGGACCTGCTCCATCGTCGCCTTGAATGTCGACACCGGAAAGATGGCTTGGGGATATCAGGTCTCGCCGCACGACACGCACGACTGGGACGCCGTGCAGACACCCATTCTCTTCGACGGCGAATTCAATGGGCGTCCGCGTAAGCTTCTCGCGCAAGCCAGCCGCAACGGTTTCTTTTTCGTGCTTGATCGCACAAATGGCGAGCATCTGCTCACCGCACCCTTCATCAACAGCAACTGGAGCCTGGGCATCAACGCCAGGGGCCAGCCGATTCCGAATCCGAAGAAGGAACCGTCACGGGACGGCACGCTGGTTTCGCCCAGTTCCAATGGCGCTTCGAACTGGTTCCCGCCAACGTTCGATCCAACCAGCGGTCTGTTCTACGTCGTGGCCTCGCAAAGCTATAGCGTGTTCTATCTCACCGCAGAAGGAAAAGCAGAAGGCTTCGCAGGTCGGGATGACTTCCTGAATTTCCCGGGAACGATCAAGGCCATCGACTACAAAACCGGCCAGATTCGTTGGAGTCACGATATCGGCAGCATGGGAACCGGACTACTGACCACCGCCGGCAACCTGCTGTTTGCAGGTGACTCATCAGGCCATATCATGGCGCTCGATTTGGCCACCGGCAAAACGCTCTGGCACACCACGGTTGGAGCCAACCAGGCAAACGGCGCGATCACATACCAGCTCGACGGCAGACAATACGTGGTCGTCGGGGCAGGCGATTCGTTATACGCCTTTGCGGTACCCGCAATACACACTGCTGACGCTTCGACCCAAACGCAGTATTGAGCATCGCGTTAAGCGTCCATGTCAGCAGCTCAATGACTTAAGACCCTTCGCTCAACTCCGGGCAGCCGATCCGGCCGCTGACTCGCCAATAGTCGCGACGCAAGAGTTATGTTACGGTGTCGTCGCATGACAGTTGACCGGAAACGCACTAGCTTTGGCTGTCCGGAAACTTGGCCCTCGAAGAACTTCGAAAGGCTTTGTCCTTCGCGCAGATGCCAAGATATTCGACAGACTCCTGCTCGCACATGCGGGCAAGTTTTAACGGCACCCATTAGCGCGATCGTAGCCGGTTGTCCAAACTTTTCGGCGGCAAAAACCAATCAAGCTTGGCGGTATCGTCGACGAAGCGAGCATAATTGCCCCACGCTACATTGGGCTGTCCATAGACACCCCAGAGCCCAAAGCGATCTGCGAACTGCAGAGAGAAAGACATCCCAGAGCAAGCCTGAGAAACACGGAGCTGAATTTCGCCAATGTCATTGATCGTGGATTTGTCATCGTCAAGCAATACAGCTGGCAGTGCCTCTTGGCCACGGGCAAGCCGCGCCAAGATCATCCGCAAAAAACGCTCCCGGAACGTATTCGCGCTCCGTTCGAGAGTGGGAACAAAATGCTCATTTTGGCAAGCGTCTTGCCGCGCGGAGCCGTGCTTTTCAGGTTGTGCTGCGGCCGGCTTTGCGCCTCCTCGGGGCATATGGCAGCACGAACAAGTACAAACCGGTAAGCAACAGCAGGGCGAGCGGGAGCACTGCCGACAAGCCTAACGAGGTAGTGTACTTCTTCATCGCGAC
>JAFAUR010000681.1 GCA_019243205.1 Acidobacteriaceae bacterium
GCCGAACTGGCACAGACCATTGCAGCCAACGTGACCAGGCCCATGACTTCCACCGCTATCGTCAGTTCAAAGGCGATCATCACGATCCTCCACCAGCGACGATTCTCTTTGATCTCGTGAGCTCGGTTCAGCCCGCGATCATGGCCCAGGTTCCGTTTACAGTTGCCCAGCCCGCACCTAACGCTGCCCAGAAGGCACCCGGTCCCACAGCGGCTTTTGAGTTAAGTTCACCAGCTGTTTTGGCTATGAGCGCTGAAACTTCCTGCGGCAGGATCTGCTGGAACGAATCGAGAAGCGCGTTACGCAACTCAGATCCTGCGCCGGCGAAGAGCTTGAGTAGCAGAAGCAGCAGCAGGACGGCGGGCGACATTGCCAGGAAGTAATAGAATGCGAGCCGGGCCGCCTGTCCGAAGACTTCATCCCCCCAACTCCTACGGCATGTTCGACTGATCCATTCGCGCCAAGAAAGCCCACGAAGACTCCACAGTTCGTGCATGGCACCAATTTCGAGGCCGCAATACGACTAGGACACTGGGAAATCAACGGATCTGTAGTTGGTGTAATGCTTGGTTGATCCTCAACCGCAATGATGTGTTCGACGCACCGTCGATCTACTAGTGCCACGCTGAGGACAAATTCGCCGAGTAGTAGACCTACGCTGAGCGATCTTAACGCGGGAATTCTGGGCTGATTTGTTCGATCCGCCAGACGGGGCCGCCTTCATAGAGCGGCCCCTCTTCGCGAATGAACGCCGGTGAGGGTCCCGGGAAAATCCAGATGTGATAGTCGGGTGGCTGCTTGCCAATCAAAGGAGCGACTAGACCTGTAAGGCCGCCGAGTTCAACATGGAGCACGAAGTCGACAGCTTTTCTTTGAGTCCCGCCGATCATGAAGGGAACCTCGCCCGCGGGCTTGACCGAGACGTGGATGAGCCGCGGCTTCTCGGTAGGAGCTACAAAGGAGAGCTTTGTTTCCGGCTTCGTCGGAAGGACGTTCATCAGGAGATTGGGAGGCAGGCCGTTCGAGATGTCAGGCGGAAGATCGAGATGATCCTGCCTCACCTTTCCGTCCTGCACGCGAGACGTAACTTGCCCGGTGAGCGCGTCAATGAGTACGTCGATAGGCTTCGGGAACGAGGGTCCGCGTTGGATGTGATGGTCGCTAATAAGACGGAACACGCCGGTTTGGGAGAAGACCGTGATGTCTTCGTCGGTGGAGCCGTCGATGAAGCGGAAGGTGACACGTGACGTAATGCGGTCGCCGTCCACGATCTGAGTTGCGTCACCAGTGGCGATGCGCGTGCCTTCGATGGTTTTCACGGCGAGAAAACCGTGAGCCGAGCCCTGCGGATGCCGGACGGGCACGGGCTCCGCACTCAGCTTCACGCCGATCAGCAGGGCGGTCAGGAGGGTGGCTCCGAAAACGCGGGCGGGTAAACCGTGCATAGGTGATTCCTCGGTCAAGCTGAACAGGCGCGACTGTGGACCGAGCGCAACAAATCCATTTAGACACTACGCGGCTACAAGGAGTTACACGAGAGCATCCAGGCTTTTTTGCTGAGGCGGCTCCAGCAGCAGAGGTGGTGCAACGTGATCTGTTTCCGGCGTCAATGGAGTGCAGGACGAAAAGGAGTGGACGGTCTGGAACTCGCAAGCAGGGAGCAGCAATGCGGAAACGATTTTGGGACACGAATATCGCTCTGCTAGTTCTCCCAGTAATGAATGGTTCGGCGTTGAGGCAATCGCCGGCATTGCAGTCACCTCTGAAGCTGACGGGGCCCCGGTAGAGAACGTCCTCTGTCCAGATCGCGAAACCGGCTGGCGCGCCAGCGAGCCCGGTCTACAGATCATTCGAATCACCTTTGCCGCGCCACCAAACATCAGGCACATTCAACTTGCCTTCAGAGAATCGCAGTTCGCAAGGACCCAGGAATTTACGTTGCGCTGTACTGTTTGCACGCGAGCCCTCTCGAGCTGAACGGTAAGGCTTCTTAGGTCCGCGTCTGCGTCCTTCTCACTAGTTGTTTTGTGTGAAGTTCCCCAACTGGCTTCCGTGGCGGTTGAAGCATTTGCTTCCACAGGAAGATCTTCAATGGAATGTGCCGCTCGGTTCCTCACTTTATCTCGGAACCGGGTTAAGGGTAGGGAGGACCTAATTTTACCAGCGGATCGGCTTAACACGTAATTCGCAAGATTACGGCATCCGGTGGCTGGATGACCGACCGCGAACGTCGTCCGATCTCCCGATTTGTCAGCGAGTCACGTGACGGTTTGGGCAAAAACGGCTCGCGTCTTCTTTGGAGTAGATGTTATTGAACAACACATAGTGTGGACCAGTCCCTTGCACGTGCGCCTCTAGCTTGGCGGCCAGTGATTTAAGATCTTCGTCGGTGTACCGGTATCGATAGCCCGATAGACCATGGAGCCGCCAATAAAGAGAATTTCCATACACGGGGTCCGATTGGAATGGATCGACACAATGAACCAGGTTGCTTCGGGCGCACAAATCCCGAATTAGAGGAGGGCCCCACTCATCGCCTCGCGGCTCCCAGGCAAGCGTATGTTGACCGCGATCGATCTGTGCGAAAAACGTCGAGAGGTGGCGAATGTTTTCGGGATTTGGGAGAAAAGATTTCGGACATTGAAAAACGATGACATCGGCCTGAAGAATGTTTGCTACCTCTTTCGTGCGCTCCCATGCCAGCCAGACCTGCTCGGTGGGGCGAAAGCTGCCGTAGAGGTCTCGTTCCGTGGAGCTCACCCCTGATTTCAAGCGGCGGTAGGTGGGGCTATCAGGCGTGTGTGTTATTAATTGCCACGCCTTCATGCAGAAACGGAATTCGGGCGGCGCTTCGGCTCTCCACCGTTTCGCTACCACGTCGGACGGCGGCTGGTAAAAGGTGGTCTGAATTTCGATCACAGGGAAATCCCGGACATAGCGCGCGTGGGCTTCGGTCCAGCCGCAACAGCCGACGAAGAGAGAAGCTTGCCTCATTCGGATAAGGGTACAACGTGGCCTTTCCTCCCGATTGTCTCCGTTAAGTGCGCGCGAGGGCATCTACACGCTCGAACCGTACAACTACCGAAGCTCCGTGCGGATTACTCGCCTTTGACGGCCTACCGTTTACAGATCGTCCCAGGTTATGCCAACTGTAAGCCAGATACGGAACGGGAAGTCCCTTTGCAGTCAGCCGCGTAAGAGCGACCAACTAGGGCAGGCTCTTGCACTGATAATCCCGCCGTTATTGACCAATTTTTAAGTTTGCGAAATATCCTTCGGTGCCCGGACCGACCCAAAGGGCCACGGCGCCTTCAGA
>JAFAUR010000706.1 GCA_019243205.1 Acidobacteriaceae bacterium
ATTTCACACGGTCGATCCCCGTTTGGTTTAGGAACAAGACATAGGTTCGGGTCTTGATAACCGGACGAATCTGATGCACCTGAACCCGGGGGAGTTCGAATCGCTTTATAACCCATTGTTCGCAAAAATGGGCCTTCGAAACGCGACAGACTCGACCGTCGCGGGATGGTGGCGTTGATCGCGTCGCCTATGAACCCACCCCATATTCGGCGGCAAGGTCGTCATCCAAGCGAAGCGCTACAAACACACTGTTGCCGTGAGCGTTGTCTGCGATCTGTATGGCGCCGTGCAGAATGAGGGTGCATCGAAAGTATTCTCGTCACAACGAGTGGTTTTGGCCGAGCATCATTCGAATTTGCCGACCGAAAGCCGCTGGAGTTGCTGGACGGGGGCAATTTCTCTACCTACTCGCTCCGCACGCCGGTATTGAGGCAAATCGAGGTTCCCGAGGAGTGGAAGGACCCCAGCCCTGGCTCTGGCGAGTGATACTGCGACGATTTTGCGAAGCGGGCAGTGATCAACGACAATTAAATCGGCCTGTTGACGACAATTAAATTGGCCGCTTGTCGCCGTCCTGGCGGCGCGGAAGTCACGTGGGGCGAGGTGAAGCTCCATGGTGAGGGACGCGCAGGTCAGGTTGTTGCGGAGAAAGCTCATGGAGGGCAAGACGCAGGAAGGCGCAGCGGCAGCAGCCGGCATAAGCGCGCGCAGTGCACGCCGGTGGCAAAAAGGTTCATATCCATCTCAACGAAGAAAGCCACACACATGGCGCACCCGTGAGGATCCATTCGTTCAAGTATTTGACGCCGAGGTAGTGCCGTTACTGGAGGCTGATAGCCGAGGCGTGCTAGAGGCAACCACGATTTTGGCCGAGCTGGAACGACGCCATCCGGGTGAGTTTCTGCGCGGTCAGCTGCGGACACTCCAACGGCGCCTGCGGCAATGGCGGGCGCTCAACGGACCGGAAAAAGAGGTCTTCTTTCCGCAGGACCACCCACCAGGGCGCGAAGGCGCGTATGATTTCACCAACTGCGACGAGCTCGGCGTAACGATCTGCGGTACGCCCTTCAATCATCTATTGTTTGAATTGGCATTGAGTTTCAGCGGTTGGCGCTGGCCCACGGTGACCTTAAGCGAGAGCTTTGAAGCACTGTTGCTCGGCGTGCAGGAGGCTTTGTGGCGATTAGGTGGAGTGGTCGAGGTGTTGCGCTCCGATAACCTCTCGGCAGCAACGCATGAATTGGCACTGACCGGCGGGCGCGCGCTCACCAAACGCTACAGCACCCTGCTCGAACACTATGGCTTGAAATCGACGCGGATTTTTCCGCGCAAGCCTCACGAAAACGGAGTAGTCGAGCAGGCCCATCGGCGCACCAAGTCGATTCTGGCTCAGATGCTGGTGCTGCGCGGCAGCCGCGATTTTTCTTCAGTTGATGATTACCAGAGTTGGGTCCGCGAGATCATTGATCGTGAGCACAACGCCATGCTCGCCAACGAGCTGGCCGAGGAACGTCGTCATCTGCGGCCGTTGCCGTCAATAGCGCTACCCGCGTACACGGCGCTGACGGTCAAAGTCCGCCGCTGGAGCACGATCCGGGTCCTCAATCAGACCTATTCAGTTCCGGCCCGGCTGATCGGCGAGCGGGTCAGAGTACTGCTGCATCATAATCATCTCGAGGTTTATTTCGCGGGGAATCTGGTCGAGCGACTCGTGCGAGTCCGAGGCTGGCGCACCGCACGCATCGATTATCATCACGTGATCTGGTCGCTGGTGAAAAAACCCGGTGCGTTCACCCGCTATCGCTGGCGGGAGGAATTGTTCCCGAGCCTCATCTTTCGGCGTGCGTACGACACGCTGCGCAGCTTTCACGCTGACCGGGCCGACGCGGAGTATGTGCGGATCCTTTATCTCGCTGCAGTCAGCGGCGAGGCGGTAGTCGAACGTATCCTGACCGAATTGCTCAATAGCACCGCTCGATTCGATGCCGATCTCGTGCGGCAAACTGCCAGACCCGAGCGGCCGAGCGTGCCAGCGGTCGAGATCGGCGCGCCGGATCTCCATATATATGATGCACTGCTTGAGGAGGCGGCAACATGAAAGCCACTCAAGTTGACGCCGTTGGACGTACTACCGAACTGCTAACTCGCTTCAGCCTAAGTACCGCCGCAGCGGAATTGGCTCAGCGCCTGGAGACCGCCGGCCATCGCGATGCACTGCTGCTGGTGCTGGAGGTCCTCGAGATGGAAGCCGAGGCGCGCGAGCAACGAAAAATCGGGCGTCTGCGTCGCGCCGCCCAGCTCCCGCCAGACAAGACCTTCGAATCACTTGAGGATCACACTCTTCCCACCCCGCTGATGCGGAAACTGCGTGACCTTGCGCGCGGGGAGTTCTTGGAGCAGGCGGAGAACGGACTGTTTTTCGGGCTGCCGGGAGTCGGCAAGAGTCACGCCGCCTGCGCTATAGGTCATGCGCTCATCGAACAGGGGCATTCGGTGCTATTCCGGCCAGCCTATCAGCTGGTTCAGGAACTACTCGCGGCCAAGCGCGATCTGCTGCTGCCGCAGAAGTTACACCGGCTGGATTCTTTCGAGCTCTTGATCCTGGATGACATCGGCTACATCAAACAGAGCGCCGAAGAGGCAGAGGTCCTCTTCACCCTGATTGCCGAGCGGTATGAACGAGGTTCGATGCTGATCACTAGCAACCTGGTGTTCAGCGATTGGGAACGTATCTTCAAGGAACCAATGGCCACCGCGGCCGCCATCGATCGCCTCGTCCATCACGCGGTGATCGTCGAGTTCAATGTACCTAGTTACCGGACCCGCAAGCGTCGACGCAGCGAGACAGAACTAGGCGGCATTGCCGCGGCCGGATGAAGAATCCCGCGCCGCCGCTGGCGGCGTAAAAAAGGAGGATTAATAGAAAGAAGCAGTTAGCGAAAAATCACCCTGGTGATAAGCGGCCAAAATAATTGTCGCGGATCGACGCATTGACTCACGATTTTTGTTACCGGGGCTGCGCCTGTTGCCTCACGTAAACTGCTACCCAGCAGCGGAGCTGCGGGGTGGTGGTGGAGATGGCGAGGCAATTGAGCATGGCAACTCGGCGTGAGCTGAAGGACGCGGTTGGAGA
>JAFAUR010000710.1 GCA_019243205.1 Acidobacteriaceae bacterium
CAAAGACATTCCCGTAGGAACGCACTTCCACATTCGCAGCCCCGAAGACCTCGCCGAATAGCCGGCGAGCCGATGGCATGGTCAGGGACCAGAACCAGCCGAACTGTTCGTCACGGGCAAATATGCCTGGCGATGTCAGCAGTAGAACGCCGTCCCTTCGAAGTGAACCGTAAAGCTGATCGACGGCAGCTCGAATTTCATAGATGAAATGCAGGCCCTGCGTGATCACCAGGCAGTCAAAGGCATCGACGGGCAGAGTACCCCTTTTCGACAGGTCTCCGACGATCGTCGCGGCTGGGTTGAGCGCGTTCAGGTGCAGAACGTCTCGCTGACTGGTGCGCGCCCCTCCGAAACGAGACGTGTACGTATCATCTCCCATCTCGAGAGTCCGTCCGGCGATATCGCTAGCACGCTCGGACAAGAAGTTTTCGATGTAATAGCGATCGATCGGAGTTCCCCGATCATAGCCGTACATCGTGCTAAGTGGCTTGGTGTTGCCGAGATCGCCGAAGGAAGGCGAGATGCGCAGTCGCCGCTTGACACGATCCATGAGACCTGTTGGCAAAAGCACCTCTTTCGAAAGTGAAGCTATGTAGGGAAGTCGCGACCGTCCCCGCGATCAAGGCTGTCGACGATGGCCAGGAACTTTTTGTCGGCTCGAAGTTCGCAAAAGTACAGCTGCCGTTCAAGACCTCTCATTAAAATCAGGTTTTTTATAACCGACAGCTTCCCAGAAAAAAAAGACCGCACAATCAAGGGATCCTGTTTCCATTTGTAGTCCAGTAATTTTGTCGAAACTCTTATTGCTTCGTGTAACCTCAGGAGATATTCACCCGTGACTCTTTCCTTTGGAATGAGATGCGTGACTTTCAACTCGGGAAAAATTCCGATTCCCAAGCCCATGCTGCAGGCCACATAAGAGAGCTCGGCATCACCGCCACTCATAAGCGACGTTCCTTGACGGTCGGAGATCTGTAACCCTTCACTATCGGACATCTTCCGATACGCATCAGCGACAGATCTTCGCAAGAACATGCCCGCGCCCCAAGGGCAAGCTTCCCATTGAACGAAATTGGTCCATCGAGCTGCCTCCACTTCTCTGATCGCGAGAAGGTGCAGCAGCGGCGTCAGCCGCTCCGCGGGCTGAACTTCAAATTCGGGGACGATGTTCGCGCTACCCCAAGTTCCCAACTGCGGCCAGTTCCGCGCAATTCTGAGGCCCTCCAGCAAATAGTCAGGCGCAAGCACGTTATCATCGTCTACGAAAAGCAGAATATCCGCGTTTGCCTCGAGCATGCCACGGCGGCGCGCGGCAGAAAGTCCGAGCTCCCCTTCATGGACGTGGCGCGCGTGGGGGTGCCAGGACAAGTCCCATGAGGGACACAGGGGCTCTCGAGATGCATTGTCAACGAGAATTATCTCCCAGCAATCTCTTGGAAGCGTCTGGAAACGCAAGCTTTCCAGCACCCGGCCTAAATAGTCCGGGCGCGGGTTGTGGCAACAGATAATCAACGTGGCGGTCATCATAGGGGGCACCCCTGACATCAAGGGTTGGAAGCGAAGCCGGCGCTTGCTACTTTTGGACCCTCATCTCAGCTTGCGCATGGGTTTGTAAAGGATCGGTCAAATCGGTTTCGGAATGACAGCGCGGAGGACGAGGGATTTACTTTCCGCAAACACATTAGACGAACCAGCGATCGCAACCTTCTTGCCGCCGCCTGTCGGCTTAGGCACATTCTCTCCAGGGCTCTTCAGCGGCTTGAAGTGGTTAGGACCGAGGGTACTGGGCAATCATTCTCTTCGCTTTTCGAGCCAATGGCCGCGCACGTCGCCTTTTGCCATGCACGTTCCAAGACGAATAAAGCTTGGGCCAAAACCGAAAGTCCATTCCCGCCGCAATCAGATCAAGACCGAAGTCACGCGGAGGCGACCGCGTGACCACGGATAGTTTAAGCCCAAGCGTTTATTCGGCTAAGAGTTTGCAAGTCGGCTTGCCACATCCTCAAACAGTGCATAAGGACCTTGGCCGGAACTTGCCAGGCTCTAGAGCGGGCGTGGTAGGGGTCTCTTTCGGAAATCCACTATTGTGAGTTTCACAGACGCAAATCGTCAGGATTTGATGTAAGCGAACGCTATTCTTATGACCGACACCGTCATTGCCGTTGAGAACCTCTCGAAAAAATATCTTTTGGGTCATGTGTCTGCTGATCGCGGGCGCTACCAATACACAAACCTACGCGAGGTTGTCGCCCAGGGCGCCCAGAATTTCGTGCGGAAAGCGACCGATATGATGCGCGGCCAGCAGGTGGTGCAGGGCGATTCGATTGAGGAATTCTGGGCGCTAAAGGGGGTCAGTTTCGAGGTGAGGCGGGGTGAGGTGCTTGGCATAATTGGCGGTAATGGCGCAGGCAAGAGCACGCTCCTCAAGATACTAAGCCGCATAAGCGAACCGACTGGGGGCCGAGTGTTACTCCGCGGCCGTGTTGCGAGCCTTCTGGAAGTTGGCACTGGGTTCCACCCCGAGCTCACCGGCCGAGAAAATATTTTTCTCAATGGCGCGATCCTCGGAATGAGGCAGCGAGAGATCCGTCTTAAATTCGACGAGATAGTAGCCTTTGCCGGGGTCGAGCGCTTCCTCGACACGCCGGTGAAACGCTACTCCTCAGGAATGTATGTACGCCTCGCATTCGCGGTCGCAGCGCATCTCGAGCCGGAGATCCTTGTGATCGACGAAGTTTTAGCGGTTGGGGATGCCGAGTTTCAGAGGAAGTGCCTGGGAAAAATGCGCAACGTAGCAGAGGGTGGCCGGACTGTCCTGTTCGTCAGTCATAACTTGGCAGCTATCAGCGCGTTGGCCACGCGCGCTATTCTTCTTGCGGGCGGCTCCGTAGAGGCCGATGGTGAGGTGTCTGGGCTGATCACGACTTATCTGTCACGCGGAACCAAAAGTTCGGTCTACGAGCGCCACTCCGATCAGCGGAACAGAAATCCTCACGTGTCCAGCGCGAAAGTCATGACGTCTGGGCCCAACGCAGTCCACAGGTTTGGAGAGCCTCTTGAAGTTAGATTCGTGATTGAACACGAAACCCCTCTAGTGAAGGGTTGCTTCTCATTCCAGATCATCAATCAATTCCAACAACCAATAGCCCATGCCTGGGCGTTGTATCCAGAAGTAAAATTCGGCGCGCGTGTAGGACAAACTATCTTGATATGCAAATTTTCCGCACTTCGCCTGAATGTCGGGCAGTTTTCAATAAACACGCACCTGACCGAACCGCCGGGCGGTGAAGTCTACGAGCGCCTGGAGAACATTTGCCACTTCGAAGTTGTTCGTACCAATGATGCGATGCTATTCGGCTGGGATCCGGCATTTTGCGCTTACCACGAGACCTGGGAATGGAGCAAAGTCGAGGAGGACAATGAGGGCCTATGCCCGCTAATGTCCACGTCATAGGGTGGATTCGAAACATGAAGTTTCTGCAAACTGACTCGATCAGAGGGCGGCTAAATCGCGCCTTGTTGCGGGCCGCACAAAGAGTTGCACCAAGTTCAATTCAGTCTGCGGACGTGACGCGGGATAAACATAATTTGGATGACGAGACGATAACTCTCTGGGGGCGGGTGAAATCCCGAACAATGACAAGTATTTTACGAATCGATGCGCTTAGGACGGCGATTGAATTTGTTCATGCTAACTCAATTGCGGGAGACATCGTGGAATGCGGAGTTTGGCGTGGTGGTTCGATGATGGCGGCCGGGCTCACATTGCTTAGGCTCGGGTCTACGCGCCCCCTTTGGCTATATGATACTTTTGCTGGCATGCCACCGCCCGAAAAGGTGGATGTAGATTTCATGGGCCGTTCAGCAGCCGACTTGTTGGCCTCCGAAGTGCCGGACACCAGTTTGATCTGGGCAAAGAGCACACTTGAAGATGTAAAGGCCGGACTGGCAGGAACGAACTACCCAGCCACTCAAATCAAGTACGTAGTTGGTCCGGTCGAGTCTACAATTCCTGCAAACATTCCTGACAAGATCTCATTGCTTAGGCTCGATACGGACTGGTTTTCGTCAACGTATCACGAACTGGTACATCTCTGGCCAAGGATAACGCAGGGAGGAATATTGATACTCGATGATTATGGATATTGGGCGGGGGCCAAGAAGGCCGTTGATCAATACTTCGGCGAGCGGGGAATTCATCCGCTTCTTCATCGAATTGATGAGACCGGTCGCCTGATTATCAAGTGTGGAATGTGTGGGAATTGAACGTTGCGGAAGTATGATGATTATTAATATCGGCGTATTTTTGCGTCCGAGCGGAGGTGTTCATGGATTGGGCTGAGTCTGAGTACTTGCGAGAACGGTTGAACCCAAGATTTGGGGATCAATTCTATCTTCATCTTTCGGATCTTCTTATTGCGATTAAACATTTGAGACCCGCCAGTATATCGAAGGTACTCGACTATGGGTGTGGCGGTTCGCCCTATCGGCAGCTATTCGAGGAATGCGTCTATCATCGCGCAGATCTCCGTGGGGGGACGAACCTCGATTTCGAATTTGGGCCCGATGCACACCTTCCGCCGGAACTCTCGAACTACGATTGCGTGCTATCGACCCAGGTACTTGAGCACGTCGAAAACCCGAAAGGCTATCTTGATGAGTGCTATCGAGTTCTGAGGCCTGGTGGATACCTGATTCTCACAACGCATGGCCTTTTTAAGGACCACGCATGCCCCTATGACTATTGGCGCTGGACGGCACTTGGCCTGAAAAGAGCGGTCGAAAGCGCCAATCTGAGAGTGGAAGCCGTAAAAAAGCTGACCACGGGTTTGCGCGGTGCAACGTTTTTAGCGGAAAGAGAGCTGTACACGGACGAGGGTGAACGCCTAAAAATTGATTTTAGGGCTGCGGGCTTATACGGGATGACGCTATCCTTTTTCTTGCGATTGTTGCGAAGACTTGGCAGCGCGCGTAGACACAAGGCAAGCGATGCTCTTTTCACCAACTGCCGTGTTGTCGACATTGGAGATGCCGGCCACAATTCCTACGTCGCCATCGCGGTACTCGCGACGCGGGAGGGTTAATTATGCAGGGGAACAGAATTGTCTTCATCTCCACCATGGAAGATTACAGTTGGGGAGGCTCCGAAGAGTTGTGGTCGCGCGCCGCAATTTATCTCGCGGATCAAGGGGTTGATGTGCACGCATCTGTGCTCGCCCATACGCCGCTCCATCAGAAGGTTCTAAACCTCAGTCGCCGCGGAATCGATGTTCGGTTTCGACCTAAGGAGCACTCATTTCTGGAACGCGCATGGCGAAAAGCCACTGCGACTTCACGACAGGTAATAGTTGCAGAGACCGAGAGGTTGATTGCTGCAGTTTCGCCACATCTTGTGGTCTATTCCGATGGAGGGCCATATCCGACCGCGAATTTAATGGATGTCTGCCTAACAAGGGGTGTTCCCTTCGTCACCATCGGACAGGCGAATTGGGAATACATGTGGCCCGCAGATGAAGATGCCGAGCGCCTCCGCGTGGCGATGAGCAAAGCCCTACGCTGCTATTTTGTATCGAAGGCTAATATGCGCCTCGCCGAGAAGCAACTCGGCGGCGAACTCGCGAATGGCGAAGTCGTGTGGAATCCTTTCAACGTGGATTACAATGCGGCTCCCCTCTGGCCAACACTGGGGAGCGACAACGAGCTCCAACTTGCCTGCGTGGCGAGATTGGAGCCGGTCGCAAAAGGTCACGACCTGCTCTTGGAAGCGCTGGCGACGCCGTTATGGGCTACGCGGAATTGGAGATTAAATCTCTATGGAGAGGGCCCAGTACGGAATGGTCTTGAGCGGCTAGCTACGCGCCTTGGACTAGGTTCCCACCGCGTGGTGTTCGCGGGACACAGGGCTGTCGAGGATATTTGGGCCTCGAACCATGTTCTGGTGATGGCTTCGCGCTACGAAGGGCTGCCGCTGGCCATGGTGGAAGCCATGCTGTGCGGCCGTCCCGTTGTAGCGACAGATGTAGCAGGGCATTCGGAGATCATACAGGATGAGGTGACCGGCTTTTTGGCAGACGCTCCGACCGCCTCGAACGTCGGAAAAGCTCTTGAGAGAATGTGGGTCAACCGTTCCAGACTGGAGGAGATAGGAAAGGCGGGCGCAACGAGAATGCGGTCACTTGTCCCCCCTGATCCCGCAAAGGTTTTCACTGAAAAAATAAAATGTTTGCTCAGTGAGCAACGCTCTAGAATTGAATCGCTTCATGTAAGGCGCCAACCACTTTGAATTCGTCGTCCGCTTTGTCTGATTAATCGAAGCCCATCTCCCAGCCCTGGACACTTGCCTCCGGCAAATATGAAGCTCTGAGGGAATGGCACCGCTCTAATATTCAATCCGTCTCACATCTTTATCTAGCCGCAGCGCAATACCCGCTCCCACAACTGAAATACGATTGATCGCCCAAGTAGAGGGAATTTGCGACCCCGGACGCGGGCAACCTGTGAGGGGCTCGCTGTCCACGACCCGCGCTGGGACCGTGGGGAATTTGGATAGGCGCTGATCATCCGGTGCTACACATTGGGGGGTACTTCGAATTTCCCAATGAAATGCGGCACCGTGAGGTCAACCTCGCGTAACGACGTGCTATCGTAAGGGTGTCGATGAGTTGAATACACGTACGTTACTGAAATATCCGCGGTATGTGATCGCCATTGGGATCAATATTAGTACTCGCGTACTCGACGGGCACGGGGCACCTCGAGTGAGCAGAATTAAAACCTCAGCTCTCAGAAAAGGGCCGGGGAGCAAGGTCAGGCTCTTCTTGTTGCAGTCGCGCGAACTCGCGTTTTAGTTCGCACCAGAGGTCATAAAGGCGAAGCTCAATCGCCTAGACCCATAACCCTCCCAGGGCACCGCGCCAGTTTTGCTCGAGGGACCTTTCGCACGCTTTTTCCGGGGCAGTGCACTATCGCTCGAACCGAGGAAGATCGATGTCGAGAACAATCAGCACCAGCACAACCGGTCCGGTGACTCTGAACCCGGCGACCGATAACCCTCTTACGATCACCGCGAATGGCACTGTGGCGTCGACCGGTGCTGGCAAGGACGGAATTGACGGGGCTGCTCCCTCTACCCCTTGGACAGTCACCAGCGCCGGGCGCATTTCCTCGGGCAGCGCTGACGGAATCAAGCTGAGCGGCGGTGCTACGCTCACGAACAATGCCGGCGGGACGATCTCGAGCGCGGGAACGCATGGGCTCGGGTTGGGGGTCGGAGCGGCGCTTTACGTCGCCTCTAGCGGCCCGGGCAATATCACCAACCACGGCGTGATTTCCGGCGGAGGATATGGGGTGGCATTGGGCAAAGGAGGGCTCGTCACCAACACGACCTCGATCACGGGCGGTGAGGATGCAGTGAGAGTCAGCGGCGGCGTCGGGACCATTTCGAATTCCGGCACCCTCACCGGTACTTTCGATGACGCGATTGGATTTTTCAGCGGCGGTAGTGTGACCAATGCGTCGGGCGCCACAATCTCTAGCCTTGGTACGGCCGGGGCCGCCATCTACACGGTTGGGGGTGCCGCCAACGTGACGAACTCGGGGAACATCTCGGCGACAGACCATGGTATTTTGATCGACGCTGGCGGAACCGTCTCGAACACCTCATCGGGGAGCATCACCGCACAGAACGCAGGCGTATTCATAAAGAACGTGCCGGGC
>JAFAUR010000894.1 GCA_019243205.1 Acidobacteriaceae bacterium
TGTCCAGAGATATTGATCCCGCGCTCTTCCGCGAAACACTGGGGCACTATCCGACCGGCGTCGCCGCCGTCACCGCAGTGGCAGGCGACGGCAAACCCGTCGGAATGATTGTCGGCACCTTCTCGTCAGTTTCCATGAATCCCCCGCTGATCGCCTTTTACTCCATGAGCAGATCGCGGAGCTTCGCGCAGGTTCAAACCGCTGCTGCCTTCTGCGTGAATGTCCTGGCGTCCGATCAGGAACCGTTCTGCCGTCGATTTGCAACTGCTGGCGACTCCAAGTTCGACGGCGTCGCCTGGAGACCGGGGCCCCTTGGTTCGCCGATCCTCGCTGGTGCAGTGTCGTGGATCGAGTGCACCTTCGAAGATGTTCGGGAAGCTGGTGACCACTACATCGTGCTCGGACGCGTGCGCGACATGGCCGTCGAGCGGCCCACGCTGCCGCTGCTCTTCTTCCAGGGGGGATATGGAAAGTTCTCGCCAGGGTCCTTCATCGCCGCGCCGGATCCCGAGTTGATCCAGGCCTGCCATGCCGCCGAAACGATGCGTATCCAGGTCGAAGAGCTCAGCGTCGAGGTCGGCGTCAACTGCAGCGTCTTAGCGAGAATCCGCTGGGACGCGGTGCAAGTCCTGGCCGCGAATCATGCGCCGATCGTAGAACCCTTCCCGCTTGGTCATCGCCAACCAATCATCCCGCCATTCGGTGCGGTCTTCATGGCGAACGCTTCAGACTCCGATATAGACGAATGGTTGGGGCGCGCACCGGACCTCAGCGACGAACGTCGCGATGTCAACCGCTCCCATCTCGATCGAGTTCGTGAGTGCGGCTATTCGCTGCTCGCGGCCGGGTCAGAGGTGCTCCAGCGTCATCAGGCCGCGCTGTCAGCCTTCGAACAGTCCGACCGCCTCCCTCGGCAGCAGCGCGTTGTGCAACAGGTCACGTCAGAGTTGGCCGACTTCCTCTTCACCGACTTCGTCGCCGGTGAACACTATGACCTCGCGAACATTGTCGTCCTCTGCACGCCCAAAGAGGGGAGACCCCCAATGGCCTTACGCATGACGGGCTTGCCGACCGGCGCCTCGACGGAGCAGATCGAATCATGGATAGACAGGATGAAGCAGATCGTCGCGTGATCAAACCACTCGAGGGAATCAGAGTAGTCAACCTTAGCCGTGTTCTGGCCGGACTCTACTGCACGGCACTGCTGGCTGACATGGGCGCCGAGATTATAAAGGTCGAAAGTCTGAACGGGAGCGACATCGCGCGCCGGTGGCCGCCCCCGCTTCTCGGTGAACACACCGCAGAGATTCTACGCGATATCGGCAACTCCGACGACGACATCGAACGCCTCGACAAAAACGGTCGCCTGAGGATCGATAAGGAAACGGCATAACCAACAGCAATGAGTGACTCAATCCCGCACGCTCGAATCACCGTGAGCGTCGCCGCTGGAGTGAGGTCGGTCGAGATCGACAACCCCAGCCAGCTGGATGCGCTGATAAAAGCGATGTGGTAACTATTCAGCCCGAGGTGAAATAGCGTAGGGCAAGGTCATGAGTGACCACTCTCTTGGTGAGGAGGATATCATCCGACTCTTTCATGACTCCACCAAACCGGGGCAAGGTCACTCTTTGCATGTAGTAAATTGCGTGAATGTTCGACGATTTTTCGGGTGAAACCTGGGAAATCAGCGTGAAATCTGTGGATCAGCCGGGAAGACGAGAGAGAAACCGCTTCCTTCCTCGCTTCATCCATTTCCATTGTGTCAATTGAGGCTCCATGACCAACCCAACCAACGACTGGGATGGGGGCCAGGAATTCTTTCAAGAAATGCATCGCGGGGTCAGTGCTGTACCCACAAGGGGATCTCTCAACGGGCGCTGCTTGATTGCATTTGCTTCCTCGATACCAGGGCTCACGGACATCGCGTTCCTTGACTGTGAGCCCCACATCGGGACCATCGGAGTGTGGATCAGGGCTGCCCGTGAGATTCGTGCTCCTCCTTGGGGGCGCTATTGAGAAAGTCGATGAATCCGAAGGGTGCGCGGTCGTCGAGGCAGATATCCAGGACCAGATGTGAGTCCGCGGCGAACAATTCGCTGCGGGGGAACAGAGCCTCTTCGTAGGTGGTGAGTGCCGCTTCGATGTCGTCGGGGTGCGCAGCGATTGCTTTTCCGAGTTCGGCACCGTCGAACATTGCCAAGTTCGCGCCATCGCCGGTCGGCGCCATCAGGTGCGCGGCATCACCGAGAAGCGTCACTCCGGGTACGCGGCCCCATCGGTGTCCATGTGGGAGTTCGTAGATCATGCGCGGGATCAGCGCGGTGTCAC
>JAFAUR010000954.1 GCA_019243205.1 Acidobacteriaceae bacterium
ACGATCCGCGCAAACTGGGCGAGTCGATTATGGGGGTGCCCGTTTTAGGGCGAGGGCGGGAAGCGCGCACGGTCGCGGCCCGTTTAGCAAGGCGAGACACCAAAGTCGATGAGGTGATTATTGCAATCCCATCCGCGAAAGCAAGACAGATGCAGGAGGCTGTGGCAAACTGCCGGGCCGCGGGCTTGTCGTGTAAGACAGTCCCGGGTGTCAGCGACATCCTCATGGATAAGGTATTAAGCCGGCAGATCCGTGAAGTTTGCTTGGCCGATCTTCTTGGTCGCGAAGCCGTGCAGCTGGAGGAAGCGGCGGTTCGCAAGCATATCGCCGGCAGGAACGTATTGATCACGGGCGGTGCGGGCTCGATCGGGTCCGAGCTTTGTCGTCAGATCGGCGCGCTAGGGGCACGACGGCTAGTCGTCTTCGACCGTGCGGAAAGCGACGTATACCGGATCGAGCTGGAGCTACAACGCATTGCCTGCGGCACTGAGGTAACCGCAGAAATCGGGGATATTCGCGACTATCAGCGAATTGCCGAAGTGATAGCGCGACATAAGATTCAACTGATTTTCCATGCCGCTGCATATAAGCATGTGCCCCTCATGGAGGCGCACCTGTTCGAGGCGGTGACGAACAACGTTTTGGGAACGTGGAATGTGGTGCGGGCTGCCCGCCGCCACGCGATTTCGGGCTTCGTCATGATCTCCTCGGATAAAGCGGTGAACCCTTCGAGCATTATGGGTGTGACGAAACGAGTGGCCGAGCTAATCGTTTCCGCCTTAGGGGACGGCGGCAGCGGGGCGAATTACGTCTCTGTGCGCTTCGGCAATGTGCTCGGCAGCAACGGTAGCGTGGTTCCCCTATTCCAATCACAGATTGAGAAGGGCGGTCCGGTTACAGTAACGCATCCAGAAATGCGGCGCTACTTCATGACAACTCGCGAGGCGGTTCAACTCGTCCTACAGGCATCTACCATGGGGCACAGCTCGGAAGTGTTTGTTCTGGATATGGGTGAACCCGTTCGCATTATCGATCTGGCCCGCAACATGATCCGGCTGACGGGTCTCGAGCCCGATGAAGACATCGATATTCGGATTGTTGGAATGAGGCCGGGTGAGAAGCTGCTCGAAGAACTGCTCGCCGATTCCGACCGGATTGTTCCAACGTGTCACCCGAAGATTAAAGTCTTCCAGGGACTCAAACCGACACGAGAAGAAATCAGCGAATGGCTCGCCGGTATGGAATGTCTGATTGCAGAGCGGAATACGAGTGCCGTCATGGCGCAATTCCAGGTGCTGGTGCCTGAGTATCGCGGTAATTCCGCCGGGTCAAAGCAGGACGCGAAAGCAGCGCAGCCGGTTTGATACGCGTTCGGCGGAAGGACAGGATTCATTGAGCATGAAAAAGAGCAGCGGAATAAGTCCTTTTGTGCGGATCGAAGCCAAAAAGGGCTGGGCACACCTGAATTTGCGGGAACTGTGGACATATCGGGAACTGTTGTATTTCTTTATCTGGCGGGATGTGAAGGTTCGCTATAAGCAAACGGCATTAGGCATTCTATGGGCTCTCTTGCAGCCGCTATTCAGTATGTTAGTGTTCACGATCTTTTTCGGTCGTCTTGCAAAAGTGTCGTCCGACGGCATTCCGTACACAATCTTTTCCTATGTCGCGCTGGTGCCGTGGATGTTCTTCTCGAATGGGCTCACCTTGAGTTCGAGTTGTCTGGTTGTCAGCTCAAACATGTTGAAGAAGGTGTATTTCCCCAGATTGACATTACCTGTCGCGACAGTCATAGCGGGACTGGTGGATCTGGCGGTTGCCCTGCTGCTGCTTGGTGCCCTGTTGGCCTTACATCACCGGCAACCATCGCCGCGAATCGTATGGCTTCCGGCATTTCTGCTGCTGGCGCTTGCGGCTTCTCTGGGCTGCGGTTTATGGCTCTCGGCAATCAATGTGAAGTACCGGGACATCCGCTACGTCGTTCCTTTCTTGGTCCAGCTTTGGCTCTTCGCCACGCCGGTCGTTTATTCGAGCAGCCTGCTGCATGAGCCTTGGCACTCGCTGTTCGGCTTGAATCCAATGGCAGGAGTGGTGGAGGGCTTTCGGTGGGCGGTGCTGGGAACAAACATTTCGATCGGTAAGATGGCTGCGGTTTCCGCGGTCACAAGTTTATGTCTTGCTCTTTCCGGCCTGCTCTATTTTCGAAGTGTTGAGCGAACATTCGCTGACGTGGTTTGAGCAAGAGTTGCATGAACGATATTGCGATTCAGGTTTGTAATCTTTCAAAGCAGTTTCAGATTGGCGCGAGGAGAGTGCCGTATCACACATTGCGGGAAACACTGAGCGATGCCGCGCGCCTGCCGCTGCGCTGGGTGCAAAAAATGATTGCCGGAAACGGGAACAGCCGGGCCAAGCCGGACGAGTTTTGGGCGTTGAGGAACATCTCTTTTGAGGTTTCTCGTGGCGAAGTCGTAGGGATCATAGGCAGAAATGGAGCAGGGAAGAGCACGCTGCTGAAGATCCTGTCTCGCATTTCGGATCCCACATCCGGCTTCGCAGAGATGTATGGGAGGACGGGATCACTGCTGGAGGTAGGTACAGGTTTTCACCCGGAACTGACCGGCAGAGAGAATATCTATCTGAATGGCGCCATTCTTGGCATGACCAAATCGGAAATCAATGCGAAATTTGACGAGATCATTGCGTTCTCCGAGGTAGCAGATTTTGTTGACACGCCAGTGAAGCACTATTCATCAGGCATGCACCTGCGACTCGCATTTGCAGTGGCGGCACAACTGGAATCGGAAATCCTCTTGATGGATGAGGTTCTTGCTGTCGGCGATGCCGCGTTTCAGCGGAAGTGCCTGGGCAAGATGGGCTCAGTTGCACAGCAAGGTAGAACTGTATTGTTCGTGAGCCACAACATGGCGGCTGTCAGAGATCTTTGCTCTCGCGCGATCTGGATTGAAAAGGGCAGGATCGCCGCGGACGCCGATGTGAATAGCGTCGTCAAGCAATATCTAGACGCGATGGCCGACGGTGAGTTTCAGTTTGTTAATCGAGAGCTCGAGTTTTCAATTGAGCGTGTAGTCCTTAAGAATAGCGCTGGCGACATAGTCCGGCAATTCAGCCCGGGAGAAGATCTGACTGTTGAAATCGCATATCACGCTCAAAAAGTGATACGAGGTCCCTACGTCCAAATCGTTATTGAAAGTGCGAATGGAAAATGCTTCACGGCAAGTATGCTGCTTGACGGAGCGAGACCTGAAGTCTTGAGCGGCTACGGGACAATCGGGTGCACGTTTCGCGCAGTTCCGTTGCTACCTCAGAGTTATGCGGTGAAAACGGGAATACGCGCCCAAGACGGCCGGGGATCAATTCTTCCGCTGCAAGATGTGGCCGCATTCGATATAGACGCGGCGCCCGAAAGTATCGGATTGAACGGGGCCTTCCGGGGACTGGCGTACCGGTCGACTCCGGTCCTCATTCCTTACGAATGGAAGCTGCCGGATGGGACGGTTGTCCCAGTCGCCTTGCGTACTCCTGAAGAGAAGCAGCCGGCCTATGCCGGACACTACGCCAATTGATTTCGAAGTCCAGACATTCCTGAACAGAACATGAACTGTGATCCAGTGTTCTCGGTTGCGGGCCGCACGGTTGCGATTACAGGGGCGTGTGGGCTGATCGGGCGTGCGATTACCGAAGCGTTTCTGCAACGGGGCGCAAAGGTCGCCGCAATCGATATCGTCCCCGTCGAACGTCGAAGTGGATCGATGTATGACGGTGATCGCCTGTTACATTTGACCGCGGATATCACAAGCGCAGAAGCCATCGAACATGCGGTTGAGCGAATCAGAGATTCGTTTCAACGTGTTGACGTGCTTGTCAACAGCCATCATTACAAGCCGAGAGGCTTTACAGAAGCCCAGCCCGAAACATTCCCCGAAGAGCTTTGGGATGCCATTGTGGAGGTCAATCTAAAGGCCACTTTCCTCACGTGCCGAGCGTTCGGGCGGGCGATGCTCAAGCAAGGCCAAGGGAGCATTATCAATTTCGCGTCTACATACGGCGTTGTTTCCTCAAATCCTGACCTTTACGAAGGGAATACGTTGGGCAATCCCATTGCTTACAGCGCAAGCAAGGGAGGCGTGGTGATGTTGACGAAGTACCTGGGCGCTTACTGGGCCGAGCGAGGTGTGCGAGTGAATTGCATCACGCCGCACGGCATAGAAAACGGTCATGAGACTGCGTTTCTGGAGCGGTTTCGTGCTAAAAGCCCGATGCGACGCATGATGCGAAGCGATGAAGTAGTGGGCGCCGTTCTCTTTCTCGCATCGGACGCTTCATCATACGCGACGGGAAGCAACCTGCTGATCGAGGGAGGGTGGACGGCCTGGTAAGCCAGTTCCTGGAATCGACATGAAGACTGCTGTCTACACTACGTTTTACCAGGCGGCGTCGCCCTACTTTGCAGGCTGGTATCAATCACTGTGTTCTCAATCAGACCGTGATGTTGACGTGTGGATTGGTCTGGATAGCCTCTCGCCCGCCGAAGCTCAGCGATTCGCAGGCGCCGCGATTCCTGCCACTTGGGTTCAGCAGGACGTGCCAAGCTCGCCGGCAACAATCCGCAGTAAGGCGTTGGAGGCTTTGGTTCCCCAATATGATTGCGTTGTTCTGACGGATGTAGACGACCTTCTCGGCGAGGGCCGAATCGAAGCAGCCAAGAAGGCGCTCCAAACATACGATGTGGTGGGCTGCGCCTTGCAACTGATGAATGGCGAAGGCCATGACCTGAACCGGGTATTCAGGCCAGATGCATCCTCGGATCCGAAGGAGTTACTGGTACGGCATAACGTCTTTGGATTCTCGAACACGGCTTACCGATGCGAAGCGCTCCAGCGTTGCCTTCCCATTCCGGATGATTGCCAACTGAGCGACTGGTATCTGGCGACTCGCGCGTGGTATTCGGATGCGCAACTCGGCTTCGACTATGCTCCTCGCATGTATTACCGGCAGTATGGAAACAACATGGCCGGTGTGCTTCCACCTTTTTCGGGAGCAGATATTGTAAGGGCTACCAGGCTGGTCTTGACGCATTACCGGCTGGTACTAGATGCGCCGGGATCGTATGACGACAAGCGCAGGAGAGTGGAAGCGGCGCGGAGGCGAGCGGAATTCTTTTACGAGGCAATCACCGCATCCTCTGATTGCTTGGCAACATATGCACGCGCTTTGAACGCACTTGAGCCGACCTATATCTGGTGGTGGTGTGTCGCAAATTCTGAACTGGAAGAATTATGGAACAGATGAGAATCGGAGGCCGATTCGT
>JAFAUR010000986.1 GCA_019243205.1 Acidobacteriaceae bacterium
GTATCTGAATTCGCGGGATTCGAACACGCTTAAGTTCCTGGATTACAGGACCGGTTCCATCAAACTCCTCGGCACTTTGCCAGGCACGTTTGGTCCCGGCCTGGCTGTCTCGCCTGATGGGCGCTGGCTGCTGTTCGGAAGAGGTGAGTCCGAGGGCAGTCAATTGATGCTGGTGGATAAATTTCGCTGAAGATGTTGGCAGGAGTTCATCGGGGAAAGAGTGGATTTCGGCTGACGAAATCGCGCAAGTGGACTTCGGAAAAAACGCGCGGCCTCCAATGCGCTGAGCCAGTCCGTATTCGGATCTCCGCGAAGCTACAGAAGGTCTCTGACGCAGCCAAGGGTTTCGCAAACTCGGCTGCGTACCGCTGAGCATCCGGGATTGCGTTCATTTGCGTCAGCGCCTCCGCATTCGACGCCAGCGCCGTTGCCAGGCGACTGTCATGCCTGTGGGGAACAGCAGACGAGTCCTCATGCAGTGTCGCTCACGTGCTGATCATGATTAGTTCGAACGTGGCGGTGTAGCCGATCGAAGGCGCCTCGTCAGGAAAACTGATGCGGGTGGAGATGTTGGTGAAGTCGTTCTTGACGGCGATGAAGAACCCGCTGACGGTCTGGATTGTATATTCGCCGGGGCTCGTTTCCTGAATTCGAAATTTCTCCCAGTCCTGCACCTGTGTTTGCGTCGCAAACAGATTGTCGATTTGGGGCGATCCGTGAGCCAGACCGCCGTCGTCATCAGCGCTCACTAAATCGAAGGCGTTGGAGGTGCGGGGTGCAAAGGAGCCATCTGCCTGCGGGATGAGGCGAAATTTCGAGTCGGACGTCAGCGCGCTATTCGCGGTCATCGCGTTCACTTTCCTGCCGCCCCCATTGCTGGCTGAGAGGAAGCTGAGGCGCTCGCCCTTTCCGGGAATCTTGCCGGTGCGCGTGCGCCGGATTGCGTACTGATGGTTAATGAACGTGAGCGTGCCGCTGCATTGCTGAGGGTGGGGGTGCCCATCGAACATGTGTGTTGAGTTTGAATGCCGTTGTCGACATCGGAAATCTTGATGTATTCCCAGCCACTTGGATCCTGCAACATTTTGAGTTCATCCGCGCTTAGCACATCTTGCGCACGCAGAAGCGTTGGGCATGTAAACCAGGCAAAGAACCACACCAAAAATGTTTGCCGGGACATGCGAGTCACGATAAGCTCAGCGCGTCATTCCGTCCGACGATATACTTGACGGCGTTCCGATGCTTCGCGCGGGATTCGGGCGAAAACCTCGCCCGGCACCCGCGCACTCTTACACGAAATCGGGTTCGCTATTGCGCCCCGAATTTGAAAACGACACCGCCCAGATAGCGAAAGTTGTTCTGGTTGTTCGTGCTAATTAAAGGGTTGGTGTAGCGCGTCAATACATAATCAACCTCGCCGAACCGAATCGCGATCACCTTGCTGACATTAAAGTCGACTCCGCCACCAGCCGCCATTGTGAATGGGTGCTGTGTCCCGGAGGATCCGACAATCGAGCCCCCCGCCTGATCAATCTGCTTGATGAAGCTTCCATAGCCGTTCGAATTCGACCCGCCGAACAGCGTCTGCGCGAATACGGTGAAACGGCTGGCGGGGAATCGCACAACTGGCCCAAACATCCAGGTAAACATGTTTCCATTCGTCCTATAAGTCCCTGCTGGAACAGTTCCTTTTTGGGTCACGATTGGATTTGGATAGGTCACTGTCCATGAGGTACTTCCATAACCCTGCAAGTCCGCCTTGATCCCGACGAATTTCAAGAGATTCCACTGTACAGCGCCGCCGCCCCCGTTAAACGACCTGGTTTGTAATCCCGTCAGCGATGGATTGAATCGCAGGTAAGAATAGTCTGTGCTGACGTTCCACTTTTCGTCCTGCCCGAAAGCAGTTGTTGCAAGCAGCATGGGAACGAAAACCAGCAGTGTTTGTTTTAGCTTCATACGTTACTCCGTAAATAAGCCCGATCAGCTTTCGTCCGAGGTGGCGCTTTTTTTTTCAGGGGAAAAAGCGAATCATTGCCGATTTTTTGCAAGTTGTTTTACGTATTTAAAAAAATTCCTAGCCACTACTCACGCATCATTAAATGTGTCACCCATCTGGACCAACGTTACGCACACTGAGCAAGTGCAATGCGTGAAGGATTACGTTCTGCGGGTTAGTGCCGGCCAGCAGCGGCAACGCGCTGGATAAGAAGCGATCGAGTTCCAAGTCCCGGGCTTCGGCGATCGATTCTAGCCATATGGGCTATATGATCGGGGCACGAACGAGGATCCCTCTGTGCGGACACGCGGCTTACGCGATATCACTTACGGTCACGGCTGGCGAGCACGGATTGTGCGTAGTAGTTCACTACCTGTGCTTCGCTACGTGCGACTTCATAGAAAGCTGATCGCAGCAATTGCTCTTTTCCCTGAAACAGCCCCTGGCGGATTTCTTCCTGCACGCGAGGATCGCTTAACTGTCTTTGGCCGGCAGGTTCCTTGGAAATCAGCTTGATAATCCGATAGCCCTCCGGCGTGTGGATGACCGGCGAGACCTGGCCGGCGGCCATCTCGAAAATGATTTTGCGCAGTTCGGGGTTCGCCTTGTCGAGCGTGGACTCCGGAACGAATCCGATGTCTCCGCCGTTTGCCGCAAACTGATCTTCCGAATAACTCTGCGCAAGGGTTCCGAAGTCTTCACCCTGCCGGACCCGCAAATCGATCATCTGAATCTTACTTTTCGCTTGCTGATCGTTCTGAGCCTTGTCGTTCTTCAGGTTATTCACGTTCGGATCCGGGCCGGGCGTCACCAGGATCTGCGCGAGGTGAACGCGGTTCTCCGGAAGATCGAAGCTCGCCTTGTTCGCGTTGTAGAAGGCGCTGACATCGGCATCGGAAATGCTAATGTGCGATCCGATCTCTTTGTTGAAGAGTTTCTGGACGCTGAGGTCGCGCCGGATCTGCGCCTTCAAATCTGCCACTGACATCTTGCGCTGATCGAGCAACTTCTGAAACTGCTCCTGCGTGTAGGGCGCCTTCAACTCGTTGAATTTTGCGTCGACGTCCGAGTCTGACGCGAGCAGACCCGCCTTTTCCGCACGCTGCAACATGATCTCGTTGTCGATAAGTGTTTGCAACGCTTCCAACCGCATTTGCGTCACCTGGTCCCCGTTCGCCTTCGGCGGCGCGTTAGGAAATTGCGTCGCGATAGCACGATCGAGCTGGGCATAGGTGATCGGGCGACCATTTACAGTTGCGGCAATGTCCGGACCTACCGATTTCTGACAGGAGGTCAGGCTCGCGACCAGCACGAGGCACACACCTGCCACAACCGGCGCGTTCGCCGTCCCATTCTTACTTCTTTCAATCAAACTAAGCTTTCACCTTCTTGATTTCTTCGACGAGCGCGGGAACAATCTCGAACAAATCGCCGACAGCGCCATAGTCGGCAGTCTCGAAGATAGGTGCGTTCTCGTCTTTGTTAATCGCAACCACGGTCTTCGAGCCCTTCATTCCCACCAGGTGCTGGATCGCACCGGAGATGCCCACCGCCAGATACAGCTTCGGCGATACGGTCTGGCCGGAACTTCCAACCTGCCGCTCCATCGGCAGCCAGCCATTGTCACAAATTGGCCGTGAAGCCGCCAACTCCGCGCCGAGTGCGCTGGCGAGAGCTTCGACAACGGGCAAGTTGTCCTTTTCCTTGATACCGCGGCCGACAGAAACAATGACGTCCGCAGCACCCAGATCGACAGAGCGTTGGCTCTCCTGGAACGGCGCCTCAGGTTTGCTTCTGATCTGCGCGGGATCTAACTTGACGGCGAACTTCTCAACCGGAGCCGTCGAGTCCGAAGAGGGGGTCACGCGGAACGCCCCTGCCTGAATGGACACGAACTGCGGTTTCCCGTTCGCCCGGACGTCGATGTTCAACTTGCCTTGAAAGAGTTGCCGTACGAAGACAACGCTGCCGCCTTCGGTTTTCACATCCACGACGTCACTGATGAGGATCTGTCCGAAACGAGCGGAAAGCTTGGGCGCGTAATCGCGAACCTGATAGGTGTGAGGGAACACGACCACTTCGGGCGACTGCGCCTTTACCAACTGTTCCAGCGCTGCCGCATATGCGTCGGCCGTATATTGCTCGAGGTTCGGATCATCTAGGGCGAACACTTTGGTTGCACCACAGTTGGCTGCTTCGGTGGCCAACGCATCAACAGAGGAACCGAGGATGGCGGCTTCGACAGGAACTCCCACCGCTTCACCGATCTTCTGCCCGGCTGCGAACGCCTCAAACGACATGCGGACCAACTTCCCCCCGCGCTGTTCGAGAACAACCAAGATGCTCATATCACTCGCGCCTCGAACTTGAGCTTTTCGGCGAGTTGTTGAGCGATTTGGCGGGGGTCGCCCGTGAATACCTGCGTCTGCTTGCTCCGTTGCGGAAGATAGATACGATCGACATCCAATTTGGGTGCCACCCCGGCACCGAGATCTGCCGCTGGAATAGATTTCAACTCCTTCGTTTTCGCCTTCTTGATGCCCATCAACGTCGCATAACGCAGCTTCTTGATGCCGGATTGGACGGTCAGGACGACAGGCAGCGGAAGCGTCACATACTGGAACCAACCATCTTCGAGCTCGCGCTTGACGCGAACGGATGAACCCTGCGGCTCCACTTCCATCACGATGGTTGCATGGGCAAAGCCTAGCAACTCTGCGAGAATGACACCCGTTTGGCCGTATCCGAGGTCATCGGACTGCAACCCTGTCAGGATCATGTCCGGCTTCTCGGGTTTCACCGCCGCCGCCAATAATTGCGCGGTAGTCCAGGGATCGAAAGTTCCATCTTCACCGGTTTCGACATGGATGGCGCGGTCTGCCCCTTTTGCGAGCGCTTCTCGAATGGTGGAGGTCGCCCGTTGCGGCCCCAGGCAGAGCACGATTACTTCGCCGCTTTCCTTTTCCTTTAACTGCAGAGCCTCTTCGAGGGCATACGCATCGGGCTCGTTCATCTCATACGTCAGGTCTGATTCATCCAACCGCTTGCCATCGCCGCTGACGCGCAGCAGGGAGTCACGAGCGGCTACCTGTTTCACTGAAACAATAATCTTCATTTGTTCTTTGGCCGTCGTCTTCGCCGGCCTCGGCGCCTCTTACAGTATGCCGGAGTATTCTTGGGAGGCCGTGCCTGTGCTGTTCATCCAAAGCGCGGCACTCCGTGAACGAACGTTCCCGCCGGCGACAGATCCCGTCTGATCGGCGGGGGAGTCATGTCGCGGTGCTCGGAGCGGAAGACGTTCTCACCCTGCGAAATCAAATAATCCGCGGTTCGGGCAGCGAGGGACTGGATGGTCAAGCCCGGGTTGGCTGAACCCTGTGTAGGCAAAACGCTGCCATCACAGATAAACAGGTTCGAGATGTCGTGCGAGCGACCGAATTTGTCAACCACGGATGTCCGGGGATCATTGCCC